>JAJXXM010000020.1 GCA_021781095.1 bacterium | reverse complement strand
TCGACGCTGCGGCCAACCAAGCGACCCGGAATGCGCCGCATATGCTCGGCGGTCGATGCGATAAAGCCGACGTAGGGCCCGCCGTATGCCAGGGCGACCCCGAACGACTGTGCCTCGCCGACGACGATCTGCGCGCCCCACTCGGCAGGCGGGCGCAGCGCGCCGAGCGAGATCGCCTCGGAGATCACCGCAATCGGCACCGTTTCGCTCGTCTCGATCGCCGCGCGCAAGCGCGCGTCGATCTCGTCGATAACCCCGAAGAAGTTCGGGCTCTGAACGATGACGGCGGCATACTTCTTTGCCTCGATCGCCGCGAGCACCGAATCTCCGTCGGTGCGGCCGTCGGGGCCGACGGCGATTTCATCGATCTCGATATCGAGGCCGCCGCAATAGGTGTGCAGCACGGCGCGATAGCGAGGGTCGACCGCCCGCGAAACCAACAGCCGCGTGCGCCCGGTCGCATTGATCGCCATAATCGAACCTTCGGCAAGTGCGGTCGCACCGTCGTAAACCGACGCGTTGGCGATCTCCATGCCGGTGAGCAGACAGATGTAACTCTGCCACTCGTAGATCGCTTGCAGGTAGCCCTGAGAGACCTCCGCCTGATACGGCGTGTAGGCCGTTAAGAACTCGCCGCGCATCGCGAGCGCCGCAATCGCCGGCGGCGCGTAGTGACGGTAGGCACCCGCACCGAGGAACGAGGCGTACTCGTCGGCACGATTGCGCGCCGCCAAGGCCTTCATTCGCCGCTCGATTTGATATTCGGGAAGTGCCGGAACGACGTCGAGCGGAGCCTTCGGCGCGATCTCCGGCGAGACGGCAAGCAATTCTTCAAGCGATCCGACGCCGATGCGTTCGAGCATCTGCGAGATCTCTTGCGGCGTGTGCGGGGTATAGGCGCCCATTAGTCGTGCGCGATACCGGTGTACGCGGCGGCGTCGAGCAGCGCTTTGGTCTGCGCCGGCTCCGCGAGCTTGATTTTGATCAACCAGCCGGCGCCGTACGGATCGTTATTGAGCGCTGCGGGATCGGCATCGATCGCGGAATTGACTTCGACGATCTCGCCGCCCAACGGCGTATAGAGATCGGAGACCGTCTTCACCGACTCGATAACGCCGACGTTGGCGAACTGTTCGACCTTCGCTCCGACTTTCGGCAATTCGACGAAGGTGATATCGCCGAGCGAACCCTGCGCGAAGTCCGTAATGCCGATCGTGGCGATATCGCCCTCGATTTTCGCCCACTCGTGCTCTTTGCTATAGAGCAGATCGCTAGGAATATTCATCGGTCTCCCTTTCGTTAGACTTTTGGACGTTTGTAGAACGGCATTGCGACCACCGCGGCGTCGTGGCGTTCGCCGCGCACTTCGACCTGGAGATTCGTGCCGATGGTTGCAGCGGAGCGATCGACGAGTGCGGTCGCGATGTTGGCGTTTCCAACCGCCGGAGCGATCGAACCGCTGCGAATCTCTCCGACACGCTTCTCTCCGGCGAAGACCGGATAGCCTTCGCGAGCGCCGACGCGCCCGCCCATCTTCAAACCGACGATGCGCGCGAACGTATCCTCTTCGAGCTGACGCGCCAGTGCTTCCTTACCGACGAACGCCGGTTTCGCCAGCTTAAGCGCCCAGGTGAGCCCCGCCTGAACCGGCGTGATCTCCTCGGTCATCTCGTGGCCGTAGAGCGGCATCCCGGCCTCGAGGCGCAAGACGTCGCGCGCGCCGAGCCCGCACGCTTCCAAACCCTCGCCCGCGTGTGCGGCGAGGAGGGCACGCCAGATTGCGGGCGCCCGATCTCCGGGAAGGAAGATTTCGAAACCGTCTTCGCCGGTGTAGCCGGTCCGCGCGAGCGTGACCGGAACGCCCTCCACGCGCGCCTCGGCGCAGAAATAATATTTGATCGCCGCAAGATCGATATCGACGTGCTTCTGCAACATCGAGAGCGCGCGCGGCCCTTGAATCGCAATGAGGGCGGCGTCGCCATGCAGGCTCCGCAGCCGCACGTCGCCGCGTTTCTGTGCGTTGAGGTGCGCCCACATCTTGTCGGCGTTGCTCGCGTTCACGACGAGCAGCCAGCGATCGGGAAGGCGATAGAAGATCACGTCGTCGTGCGCGCCGCCCTCGGGGTTGCAGAAAATGTTATATCGCGCCTGAAACGGCTTCATCGTCGCGACCTCGTTGATCGCGAGGCCGTCGGCCCATGCCGCGACGTCGTCACCTTCGAGAATGAACTGTCCCATATGGGAGAGATCGAAGAGGCCGGCCCGCTGCCGAACCGCAGCGTGCTCTTTGAGAATGCCCGCGTACTGAACCGGCATGCTGAAGCCGCCGAACGGGACCATGCGCGCGTGGAGAGCCAGGTGCTCGTCGTAGAGCGCGGTCCGTCGTTCCGAAGTCATGCCTTTTGTTTCTCCTTGGGATCGGTGTTGAGAAAGTTCAGCGTCGCGTGGGCGACGACGGACTCGCCGCTGCGTACGAACACTTCGCCGTAGCAAATGCGCCTGCCGGCGCGAATCACGCTCGCTTCGGCGATGAGATCGTGCGGGGCGAGCGCCGGAGCGAGGAAGTTACATTGCAGCGAGACGGTCGTCGTGTTCTGTTCGCGGCCGTAGATCGAGGCGAGCGCGACGTAAAATGCGGTATCGCAGAGCGAGACGATCGCGCCGCCGTGCACGGCGCCGGTGCCGTTGGTTACCTCTTCACGGAAGGGCATGCGTAGAACCGCGCGCCCACGTTCGACGGAGTCGAGCTTGAGATCGAGAAC
>JAJXXM010000096.1 GCA_021781095.1 bacterium | reverse complement strand
CTCGCCGGTCTCCGCACCGAGCCCCTCGGGAAGCCACGCGCGCAGGTCTTCGATGTGAATCTGCTGGCGCCGCAGCGCTTCGGCGAGGGTGGGCGGACCCTGGAATCGCTCTCCCGCGACCTCGCGCACCGGCAGCCGGCAACGCTCGGATTCGGCGATCTCTCGATCCAAAACGGCGATCTCCTCGCAAAAGCCAGTCCATTGTTCGTCATCTACCAGTCCAATATCGCGTCCGTGCGGCGTTAAGCGTCGATCGGCGTTATCGTGTCGCAGCAGCACGCGATGTTCGGCACGCGAGGTCATCATCCGGTAGGGCTCGTCGACGCCCTTCCCGACCAGGTCGTCCACGAGGACGCCGATGTACCCCTCGGAGCGCGCGATGCGCAGCGGCTCGCGCCCGCGTGCCGCGAGCGCGGCATTCGCCCCCGCAAGCAGCCCCTGCGCGGCCGCCTCCTCGTAGCCCGAGGTGCCGTTGAGTTGGCCGCAATGGTAGAGCCCGGCGATGCGCCGCGTCTGCAACGTGTCGTCGAGCTCCGTCGGCGCGACCATATCGTATTCGACGGCATATCCCGCGCGCAGCATCTCGCACTGCTCCATCCCAGGGAGCGTTTGCAGCATCTGGATCTGCACCTCGGCGGGCAGCGAGGTCGAGAACCCGCCGACGTAGAGTGTGGGCTCCTCCCAACCCTCGGGTTCGATGAAGAGTTGATGCGTCGGATTATGCGCGAACTTCACCACTTTATCTTCGATCGAGGGACAGTAGCGCGGGCCGATCCCGCGGATCAAATCGAGTCCGTAGAGCGGCGAGCGATGCAAATTCTCGCGCACGAGCGCGTGCGTGCGTGCATTCGTATCGATGAGATAACAGGGCAACTGTGCGCCGACGAAGCGCGCTTCGCTCCGACGCGAAAACAACAACGGCGTTGCGCTCGGCTCCTGCACGCGCATTGCGCCGTAATCGACGCTGTTGCGATCGACGCGCGGCGGCGTTCCCGTCTTGAGCCGTTGCATCGAAAAGCCGAGTTCGTGCAGCGCATGCGAGAGCCCGATCGCCGGCGCTTCGGCGTAACGTCCGCCGGGTTGCACCTCCTCACCGCGAAAAAGTTTTCCGCCCAAAAAGGTTCCCGTCGCTAAAACGATGTGTCGCGCAAAGAACGCGCGCCCATCGGCGCAACGAACGCCGCGCACTTCACCGGCGACGACGATCAACGCTTCGACCATCGCCGCTTCGATCTGCAACGCCGGCAAACGCTGCAACAAGCGCAACGCCGCGCGATTGTACGACGGTTTATCCATCAGTTGCCGCAAGGCGCGCACCGCCGGCCCTTTGCTTTCATTGAGAAATCGCGCGTGCAGGCTACACGAATCGGCAAGCACACCCATCGCCCCACCGAGCGCATCGATCTCGCGCACGAGTTGCCCCTTCGCGCTGCCGCCGATCGACGGATTGCACGGCAACGTGCAGATGCGCTCCGGATCCCCCGTCAACAGCAATGTCGGCACGCCCATTTTTGCCGCAGCATGCGCGGCCTCCACGCCGGCATGTCCCCCACCGACAACGATGACGCCCGCATCGTCGCTCCGCATTTTCTCCATCGCTACTTTCCGATGCAGAAGCGGGCGAAGATGCTCGCGAGCATCTCTTCGCTCGCTTCTGCGGGCGAGAGCTGTGCAAGCGCAGCGTCGACCAATCGCAGATCGTTGCCGACGAGATCGAGCGGCTCATGTGCATCGAGTGCTGCGCACGCAGAGCGCAGCGCGTCGAGTGCGCGCGCGACTGCGTCGAACTGCTCGCCGAAAGCGAGATGCGCGCGCTCGAGATCGGGGCGTTCGGTTCCCCAGCCGAGCTGCGCGATCGCCGCTCGCAATTCGTGCAACGTCTTCGGCCACCGCGTACTGCCGATCACCGAGATGCCCGAAACCGCCCGCACCGCAGACGTATCGAGATCGGCCTTATTAAAAAAGACGATCCGCGCGCGCCCCTCGCTGCGCGCGAGCAAGCTCTCCGCCGACGGCGATAGCGGTATCGAAGCATCGAGTACCAACAGCAGAATCCGCGCGCTCTCGAACGCTCGTTCCGATCGTTCGATCCCCAACGCCTCGATCCGATCGGCGTGCGCGCGAATGCCGGCGGTATCGACCGCGCGAACCGCGACGCCGTCGACGACGAAGCGCTCCTCGATGCTGTCGCGCGTCGTTCCGGGAAGCTCGGAGACGATCGCGCGCTCCTCGCCGAGCAACGCGTTGAGTAACGAGGATTTCCCGGCGTTGGGCGGGCCGACGATGGCGAGGCTGACGCCCTCGCGCAGCAGGCGACCGACCTCGCCGTCCCGTTGCAACTGCGCGAGCTCGCCTTCGAGTGCGTGCAGCGTCTCGGCGAGCGGCGCGCGCGCCGGCTCCTCGACTTCATCGGGAAAATCGATCGAGGCGGCGAGTTGTTCGAGCGGCTCGCGCAGCGTTGCGCGCATCGCCGTTACTTTGGCCAGCAGCCCGCCGCCGAGATTGGCGAGCGCGGCCCGCGCCGCCGAAGCAGTTTCGGCAGCGATGAGGTCGCCGATCGCGCCGACGCCGTCAAGATCGATCTTTCCGGCAAGAAAGGCGCGCCGCGTAAACTCACCGGGCCCCGCCTGGCGCGCTCCGCACGCGATGGCGGCGCGCACCACCTCGCGCGCGAGTACCGGCGCGCCGTGCAGGTGAAACTCGACGACATCTTCACCGGTCGCCGAGTGCGGCGCCGGAAACGCAAGTGCGAGCGCGTCGTCGATCGGGCGCCCC
>JAJXXM010000118.1 GCA_021781095.1 bacterium | reverse complement strand
TGCCATCGTAGAGACTGTGGGGGTCTCGCCATACCGCCAAGTCGTTCCGTTGCTGAAATGAACCTCTTGCGCTCTGCAAGTAACTTTGGGATGGGAGAACAGCGGGGAATAAATCGCTGCACCGGTTTGCTTGCGAAATTTATGAATGATCTCTATCCCCGGCGAAAATTTACCTTCATCGCGAATGAGGACGCTGCGCTCGCCGGCTTTAACGAGAAAGTCGATGAGGTTTGCGGTATGAGTGCTTTCGTTCGTGTATTCAATTCGTACTCCATCGACAACGCCGAACAATATATTCCCGCGATAAAAAAATTGACAATCGTTAACGACAATGGGGCTTTGGCCGCTCGATGGATTGTTCCCAAAGGTCGGATTCGCTGCAAGGGACGGTAAGGTTCCGAACGCAAGGGTCAACAGGATTGTCCCCAATAGAAAGCGTGGTATCGCGATCATACGTTGTTCCTTTTATATTTATACATTTAGACCAATTCCCAACCTTGCATAAGCTAGCGCGAAGTCTCGCCAAGGATTCGTCAGAATTGCGCCATTCCCAGGCGGACGATCGTGCGTGGGGCTCGCCATGCCTTGCTCCAGCGTTTCGCATGCGTCGGCGCGGTTTCGGTCCAGACCCCATAGACGCGCCCTGCATAAGCGGCGATGCCGTTATAATCGCCCATGAACTGAAATGACGGATCGAACGCTTTGGTCGTCCACTCGTAATTGCGGTAGTTACGCCCGCCGTCGGTCGAACGAGCGAGCGTGATCGTGGCGAGTTCGTTGTTGCGGTCGCCGCGGCGGTCATCGAAAATCACGTATGCATCGCCGGTGATCGGGTCGACGGAGAGCCATTGAAAGAAGTGATCGCGTCCATCGTGCGCCGGATCGTCATTCACTTTCACCGGTGCGCTCCAGGTGCGGCCGCGATCCGTCGAGGTCGAACTGAAGATATCGACTTCGCCGTTCCGGTAATCCGACCACGTAATGAAGAGGCGGTCGGTTTTCGGTGCCAGCGCAATTTGCGGGAAACCGTTGACCTCTCGATCTTGGTAGCCCTGTACGTAATAATTCATCGAAGGCACCGCGATAATGTTGCGGGAGGCATCGAAGCTACGGCCACCGTCGTGCGAGACGGCGAGCACGACATGCGTTCCGTTCTGCCAGACGGTATAGAGCGTTCCATGCGGCCCAACGGCACCGTCAAAGCCCTCCGTCGCGCCGTTGTCGTCGCGCGGTAATCCGTTCACGGTGCTGATGCGCAGCGGGTGCGACCAGGTGACGCCGCCGTTGGTCGAACGAGAGAAGAGCATCTCGGAATAGCTCCGATGGAACTCGGTCCAGCCGATGTAGAGGTTGCCGCGATAGGGTCCGTGCGTGTCGTCGGCGACGACGTAGGGCTTATCTTCAAAGACGTCGGGGCGACCGACCGGAGCCTTGACCGCGACCGCGCGCGGCAGCCAATGGATGCCGCCGTCGTTCGAACGCTCCACGAAGATGCCATTGCGCGTCGCGTGGTGCGCCCAATAACTCTCCGTACCGAGTTTATCGAACGCAATATAACAAAGGATCGCATGCCCTCGCGCATCGTACGTAACCGATACGTCGCCGTCGACCAATCGGTGATCGTGCGGCACTGCGGAAACGCTTTTCCAGGTGCGACCGGCGTCGCGAGAGTAGTCGACGAATCCGCCGACCTGATAGGCTGCAAGAACTCGGCGTGGATCGCCGGGGTCGATCGCCACCGCCGGCTCCGACCAAAACCCCGGCTTGCGGGTGAGCGTGATGACGTCTTTCGCCGGCGCTGGGGACAAGGTCGCTCGTGATGCGGCAAGCAGCAGCACGGCGAGCAGCGCCGGAAGACGTTTCATCATTGGTGTATCCCGCACTCCGTCTTTGTATGCCCCGGCCATCTCCCGCTGCGCGGATCGCCTCGTTCACTTGGAGCGGTACACGGCGCGCAGCCGATGCTCGAATAGCCGCGGTCGTGGAGAGGATTATAGGGTAGCGAGTGCTTTTCGATATAACTCCAAATTTCGCGTTCGCTCCATCGCGCCAATGGATTGATTTTTGCGATTTCGAAGCGCGTGTCCCACTCGACGACCGCTGTCCGCGCACGCGTCTCGGTCTGATCGCGGCGGATGCCGGAGATCCACGCGCTATACCCTTGAAGAAACCGTCGCTGCGCATCGATTTTTCGCAACGCACAGCATTTGTCGGGATCGCGCTCCCAAAGCCGCGCGCCGTACTGCTCTTCCTGCTCCCGAAGATCGATCGGCGGGCGCACGGCAATCGGCGCAATGTGGTATGTGGCTGCGGTCACAGCGACATGCGCGTAGGTCTCTTCGTGCAAGAGTCCCGTGTCGAGATAGAAGACCGGTACCTCCGGATCGATCGCGAAAAGCTGATCGAGCAAGACCATTCCGCTCGCGCCACCAAACGAACATGCTGCAACGATCGAGCCGCGATAGCGAGCGAGCGCCCAACGAAGGATATCGGTCGAACTCGCCGCGTCGAGCTCAGAGGCTATTGCAGCGAGATCGTCGGCGCTCTCCATCGTGCTAGCGCCCCTTTTTCACGGGGAGCCCGCGCTGGATCCAGCGCAACATGCCGCCGGCCATGTTGTAACTCTTGCCGAAATGCCCCGAGGCCTCAAGGGCGCTCTGCGCGCGGCCGCTTCGTGCACCGGAACGGCAAATGCAGATGATCTCTCGATCGGTCGGCACCTCGGCGATTCGCGCCGCCAGGTGGCCGAGCGGAATGAGGGTCGCGCCTTCGATATGC
>JAJXXM010000329.1 GCA_021781095.1 bacterium | reverse complement strand
GGTCGGCCATCGCGTCGGCGATCACCGCACGGAGCGCGTCGCCGAGCGACGCGGGGTCGAGCCCGCTCATGTCGAGCGCGTACTGAAATTCTTCAACCGGAATAGAGCCGATCACATGAACATCCCCCCGTTGATATTGAAGGTTGCGCCGGTAATAAATGCGCTTTTTTCGTCGATGAGAAAACGAACCGTGCGCGCGATCTCCGTCGGGTCGCCCATGCGTCCGATCGGTGTTTTGGAAGTTGCGGCGGCGATCGCGGCTTCGGGCATCGCTGCAACCATCTCGGTTTTTATGAAACCTGGAGCGATCGCATTGCAGGTAATGCCGCGACCGGCCATCTCCAACGCGACGGTTTTCGTAAGGCCCAACAGCCCGGCTTTCGCCGCAGCGTAATTTGCCTGACCGACATTCCCGGTGAGACCGATCACCGAACTGATGTTGACGATACGTCCGTAGCCTTGCGAGAGCATCTGTTCGATGACGGCTTTCGTCATGTAAAACGGTCCCGAGAGATTGATCTGCAGGACCTTGTTCCAATCCTCGATGCTGAGTTTGCGCAGCGTTTTATCGGCGGTAATGCCGGCGTTGTTAATGAGAAAATCGATGCGCCCGTGTTTGGCGATCACATCGTTGACCGCTGCGACGCACCGCTCGTATTCACCGACGTTGCTTTCATAGAAGACGACGCGCTCCGCGCTGCCGTTGAGCGTGCCGCGCAATTCCTGCGCGCGTGGTTCGTCGGAGGGGAGGCCGAGAATCGCGACGGTCGCGCCATCGTCGGCGAGCATTTTCGTCATCGCCGCGCCGAGGCCGCGGGCGCCCCCGGTCACGATGCCGACCCGACCGACAAGCGAGGTGAGTGCCGCGCTGCTCGCGGCAGTTGGGAGGGGCGTATCACTCATACGCTAGGCTTACCTAGCGATGCAGTGGCCTCCTTTGCGGCGGGCGGCTGGTTGACCGACCTGCGGCATCGACCTAGAATACAGTAAGGATGAAGAACAAGGAATTTCGAGCAAGGATTACGAGCAAAAATCAAATGACGTTGCCGAAAGGGGTGAGCGCGCTGCTCAATGTCGGCCCGGGTGACGTCCTTGGGTTCGAGGTGAGCGAGGAGGGCTCGATCGTGCTCCGACCGCCCTCGGTGCGAGAACGCCTCGCGCCCCTTCTGGGACGGAAGCGCCGGGGGGAGGGGAGATCGCCCGAAGCGATCGATGCGGAGTTGCGCGAGATGCGCGGTGACATCGACGCGTGATCGCGCTCGATACCAACGTCATTATCGCTATCGAGGAAGGCACGCCGGAATGCGCGGAACGCGCGTTGCGCGCGGTCGAGCGCGCGGGCGAGCGCGGCGGGCTCGTCATTTGCGGGGTCGTGTACGCCGAACTCCATGCGCGTCCACAGAGCACGGCAGGCGAGCTCGACGAAGCTCTGCGCGCGGCGCATATTGCGATCGATCTCCAACTCGCGATCGAGAATTGGCGCGAGGCCGGGCGTGCCTATGCTGCATTCGCTCGTCGTCGACGCGCCGCCGGCGGGGACACACCGCGAAGAATTATCGCGGACTTTTTGATCGGGGCGCATGCGTGCGCCGTCGGAACGCTCGTGACGCGGGATGCAGCATTCTATCGCCGTGCCTTTCCCGATCTTCGCGTCGTCGCGGTGAATGAGGACGAGGAAAGCCCGGAACCATGATTTCGGCGCAATACCGCGGCATCGCTCTCGTCGTTATTTCGGTGGTAACTGAGAAAATGACGGGAGGATGTGTTTGTGAGCCTCTACACAGCCGTCGAAGGGCACCACGTTGCCGGTCTGTATGGTAATCCGCAACGATAATTCGTGGTTACAACCGAGAGTTGTAGGGTGCAGCGGGATGTTCGAAATTGAAACGATCGCATAGGCGTTATCGTATCGATACACAACAACGCTTGCATTCCCATTGAAAAAAGTTAATCCGCGTGGAGTTCCGTGATGCACTTGGTATGTTTCGACATCGCTCAATGCCAATGCGAGGGTTGTTGGAATTGCGCTTCCAAGAGCGACTCGTTCGTGCGCGGGCGATGTGATGCAGGCGATTGCGGGCGCGTTCTCTGATATTTGCGCCGTGGTTCCAGGTTGTGGGAGTCTCATTCTATTTTTTATCGTCGGCGAGCGATGTTGAGCGACGGATGCTGCTTGACGCCCCGAAAGGCAAAATCGGTCGTGGATCAATCCGGCGTCAAAAAAATCCCTCGCTTGAACGTCCTGCGGCAGCAACGAAACCATCGCAACCAGTAGCAAGCATGAGATCCAAATAAAAAGTATTTTAGGTTTCATTCTCTCCTACGCAAATCGAAACACCGTTTGATCTTCCCTGGCGATCATCCTCATGTGCGGGGGTGACGGGATGCCGGATTCGGGCCCCGCTCCCATCGGCGGCCGGGCTTGACGCTCGTCGGGAGTCGTGCTATCGTACTAGTGAACTAGTACAACAGCACGAGCGCGAAAGCGCTGGAAAGGACGCGATGCCGGTCATCTTTACCGTCGATCCCCGTAGCGGCATCCCGATCTACCTACAGATCGTCGAGCAGGTAAAGCGCTCCGTTGCGCTCGGCCTGCTCGCCCCCGGCGAGCAGCTGCCGACCGTCAAACAGCTCGCCCTCGACCTCACCGTCAACCCCAACACCGTCGCGCGCGCCTATCGCGACCTCGAGCATGAGGCCGTCATCGAGACCGCTTCGGGGCGCGGCTCCTTCGTCCGCGCGAACGGCAGCGCCGGTGCGGCGAGTATCGCCGCCGGG
>JAJXXM010000178.1 GCA_021781095.1 bacterium | reverse complement strand
CGCGCTGACCTACTACGCCTATCACGTGATGGTCGGCCTCGGAACGATCTTCATCGCCGTCGCCGCGCTTGCCGTTTTGCTATTGTGGCGCGGGCGGCTCACGAGTTTTCGTCCGCTGCTCTGGGTCTTAATGCTGGCGATGCCGTTTCCGTATATCGCCAACGAAGCCGGCTGGGTGGTGAGCGAGGTCGGGCGACAACCGTGGGTGATCTACGGCGTGATGCGCACCGCCGACGCGGCCTCGACCAACGTCGCCGCGGGCGAGACGATTTTTACGCTCATCGGATACGTCGGCATGTATTTTTTGCTCGGGTTGCTCTTTATGCTGTTCGTCCTGCGTGAGATTGGGCTCGGCCCGAACGTGGCAACGCACGCGACGCAGGAGGCCGAAGTATGAACATCGCTGCGTTCGCGCTCCTCGCGACGACGATCGCGATCTACGTCGTGCTCGATGGGTACGATCTCGGCGTCGCGACCGTCGCGCCGTTCGTCGCGCGCGGTGCCGCGCAGCGCGCGGCGGCGATGGAGAGCATCGGCCCGTTCTGGAACGGGAACGAAGTCTGGCTCATCGCCGCGGGCGGCCTCCTCTTCGCGCTCTTCCCGCGCGCCTACGCATCGGCGTTCAGCGGCTTCTACTTGCCGTTCACCGTCGTGCTCTGGCTGCTGATGTTTCGCGGCATCTCGCTGGAACTGCGCAACCATCTCGCGAGCGATCTTTGGCGCGGGTTCTGGGATACCGCATTTACCGGGGCGAGCGCGCTGCTCGCCGTGCTCTTCGGCGTCGCACTGGGGAACCTCGTGCGCGGCTTGCCGCTCGGTGCGAACGGTTATTTCCTCGGTCGCTTCGCATTTCTCCTCAACCCCTACGCGCTCGGCGTCGGCATCTTCGCGCTGCTCGCGCTCGCGCAGCACGGCCTCGCATTCCTCACGCTGCGAACCGACGGCGAGCTCGCCGAGCGCTCGCGCAGACTGCTTGCGCGGCTCTGGTGGGGTGTGCTGCTGCTTTACTGCGCGACCACGCTCGCGAGCCTCGATCTGCGCAGCGGAACGGCGGCCGAGGCGCCGATGCGGCTCGCTCCGATGGTCGTGCTCTCCCTGGTGGCGCTCGGCGCGGTGCACTGGTTCACGCGGAGCGGCAAGCCGGGGCCGGCCTTCGCGGCATCCTCCCTCTTTCTCGCCTCGCTCGTGCTGGCGGCGGCGATCACGATGTATCCCTACCTGCTGCCCGCCTTCCCGGCGGGGAGCGGGGGCATCGACGTCACGAACGCCGGGACCGGGGCGATCGGCACGGCCCGAACCCTCGCGCTCACGCTGCCGGGGCTCGCGGCGGTCGTGACCTACAGCATCTTCGTTCTCCGGCGCATGCGGGGAGACCAAAAATCGACGAGTGCGCGCTGACGCGGGTCCGCCGCGTTCTGCTGCATTGACAAACATTCTAAGGAACAATAGAATGTTGGAATGAAAACCGAGGCGAACTCCGCCCCTCGGCGGCTCAAAGATACGCTCTACGAACACTTCGCACGAATCGGGAAGGCGACCAGTAGCCCGAAGCGACTGGAGATGCTCGATTTGCTCTGCCAAGGGGAAAAGAGCGTCGAAGAATTGGCCTTGCACGCTCAGATCGATTGTAAGAATGCGAGCGCTCATCTGAAAGTGCTCTCCGCGAGTCGCCTGGTGACGGCACGTCGAGAGGGGAAGCGCGTCTTCTATTCAGTCGCCGACGACAGCGTCTGCGATTACTGGCTCGCAACGCGAACGATGGCCGAGAAGCGCTTTGCCGAGATCGATCGTGTTGTGAAGTGTTATTTTGACGATCGCGAAACGATGGTCGCTTACGATCGCGACGTGCTCCTCGGGAAAGCGCGCCGGAAGGAGATCGTCGTCCTCGATGTTCGTCCAAGAAGTGAGTACGATCGTGCGCACCTACCGCACGCGCGCTCCGTTCCGATCGATGAATTGGAACGATGCATAGCGTCCTTGCCGCGCAATAAGCAGATCGTTGCGTACTGCCGCGGGCCGTATTGCGTCCTTTCTCATCAAGCATCGACAATGCTGCGCGAGCGCGGATTCGATGTGCTTCGCCTTCCCGACGGCGTGCTGGAATGGCAGAATGCCGGTCTTCCGCTCGCCACGTCATCATCATCATCATCATCATCATCATCGAAGGAATAAACGCACGTGACGAACTTGTTTGTCTTTAACGATCCACCCTACGGAACCGAACGTAGCTACAACGGCCTGCGGTTGGCCATCGCACTTGCAATGAAAGGCGAGCGCGTACAAGTGTTTCTCATCGGCGACGGAGTTGCGTGCGCGAAGCGCGGCCAAAAAGTGCCGCCCGGATATTATAATATCGACGCGATGCTTCGCAACGTTCTTCGCCACGGTGGGGCGGTTGGCGTCTGCGGCTCCTGTATCGATGCGCGCGGGATCTCGGACAGCGAGCTCGTTGAAGGGGCGCAACGAAGTTCTATGGACGAACTGACGGGGTGGACGATCGCCGCCGACAAAGTCTTGGTATTTTGAACGTGGCGCGCACCGCAATCGTGTTAGGGGCGGGAACCGGGGGGATCGCCGCTGCGAACGAAATAAGAAAGTGCTGCGAGAAAAACGATCGCGTGCTCCTCGTCGATCGAAACGAACGTTTTCTCTTCGCTCCATCGCTCTTGTGGCTCGCCGTGGGCGCGCGCCGATCGAAGGAAATCCAGCGTCCGGTGCGCGAGCTCGTACGTTCGGGCGTCGATTTTCTCTGTGGAGCGATCGAATCGATCGATCCCGCTTCCCGCACGATCGCTCTCGACGGGCGAAGCATGAGCGCCGACGCGCTCGTCGTCGCGCTCGGCGCTTCCTTAGCGCCGGAGAGCATTCCGGGGCTCGCGCAGGCCGGGCACAATTTTTATACGCTCCCCGGTGCGGAGTCACTCCGAGATGCGCTCGCCGCCTTTCAGGGCGGAAGAGTGCTCGTCCTGACGGCGAGCCCCGCCTATAAATGCCCCGCAGCTCCGTACGAGGCCGCACTACTCGTCGACGCTTTCCTGCGCAAGCGCGGTCTGCGCGAGAAGAGCGCCATCGCGATGTATGCAGCCGAGGCTGCGCCTATGGCCGTCGCCGGCCCCGCTATATCGGCGGCGGTTGTCGCGATGCTTGGGGAGAAGGAGATCGTCTATGCGCCGAATCGGCAGATTCTCTCCGCCGACCCGGCAACGAACGTCGTGACGTTCGCCGACGGCTCTTCCGAAACGTACGACCTTCTCGCGTACGTTCCACCGCATCGCCCTCCCTCGGCGCTCGCGGGCTCGGGGCTCGTCGGCGAGAACGGCTGGATTCCGGTGGATCGGGCGACCCTCCAGACGGGTTTCGCCGGCGTTTACGCAATCGGCGACAATGCGACGATTGCGCTGCAAATGGGGAAACCGCTGCCGAAGGCCGGCGTCTTTGCCTACGCACAGGCGAAAATCGTTGCACGCAATCTCGTGGAAGAATGGCGCGGAAGAGCAGCGCTCGCCCGATTCGACGGCCATGGCGCCTGCTTCGTGGAGACCGGCGGGATGAGGGCGGCGATGGGATCGGGGAACTTCTTCGCCGAGCCGACGCCGACGATCGCCCTTCGCCCTCCTTCGCTCTGGCTGCACCTCGCGAAGGTGCTCGTCGAACGGCGGGGACTTGGGAAGTGGCCGTTTTTGTGGCGTTGACCGCGGAACGAAGAAGTGCTAACGTCCTTGGCAGATGGCAGGGAATGTATTTCGCCCAAGCGTCGGCGGCTCGGCCGCCGTCTTGGGACCGCTCGAGAGCGAGGTGCTCAACGCGCTGTGGGAGATCGGCGGATCGGCGACGGTCGCCGAGATCGTCGAACGGCTCGCCCGTACCGGCCGCAACGTTCACTATTCGTCGGCGAAAACGACGCTCAACACGCTGACCGAAAAGGGGCATTTGACGAAGAGTTCGCGCGGCAAAGCCAATGCGTTCGCCGCAGTGCTGACGCGCGCGCAATTCGAAGAGCGAATCGTCGGCGGCGTTCTCAACGGCCTGATGCGCAATTACCGTAGCCCACTGATCGCGAACTTGGCGGAAACGCTCGCATCCGACGATGAGTCGCTCCGAGAATTCGAACGTCTGCTCGAGCTACGGCGTTCTGAATTAAAGTAGCCATGAACGAAGTCGCCTCCGTCGTCCTACAATGCATTCTTTCCGGAGCGGTATTAAGCTCGCTCTGTGCGGCAATCGTCATTCCGCCGCTGGCATGGCTCGGTGTTCGAATCCTTGGGCCGACGATCGTCGCGATGCACGACGATCGCCCTCGGCAGGCGGGCGCCGCTGCCTTTGCGGCCGCTATGCCCGGCGCCTTGTTTCTTATTCTCGTCTCAATAGGCTTGGCGGTGGGCCCAAAATCGCCGTGCTTGGAGATGCCGGCAGGGAAGGTGATCTACGCGCTACTGCTTGGCCTCACCTTATTCACCATCGTGCGCGCACTGATGCGCGCACGAATGCGCAGGCGCGAACTCGCCACGCTCCTTGAAGGAGCACTCCCTGCGCAAGGCCGCGCGGCGGCGATCGCACGCGCGGTGGGCGTCACCCTGTACGAGCTTCCCGAAAATCGTAGGTGCTCGGTCTTCGTGGCGAAGGCGCCGCATTTGGCCGTCTATATTTCTTCGTTTGCACTGCGTCATTTCAGCGAAGCCGAACTTACCGCAGCGCTCCATCACGAGCGGGCGCATATCGCCCGTAACGACCATTCGATTGCTTTATGGCTCTCCTTTCTTACCGATCTCGTTCCATTTCACGTCGGCGATATCGTCGATGTTTATCGTCTCTCTCGCGAATTTTGTGCCGATGAAAACGCCATTGTCCATGTCGATCGCACGACGCTCGCGTCGGCGTTGCTTTGCGTCGCGCGTGGCGGAGCGCTTCACGCGCCGATCGGTACGTTAGCCTTTGCCGAACGGGAGGCCATTCTCGGACGGCTCGATGTCCTGCTCCGCCCGGGGTGCGACCCCTCGGAAAACAGGTGGCGTCGTACCTACGTCACGGCGGCGCTTGCGCTCATGTTCGCCCTCGGCGTTGCCGCACCGATACTGAGTGAGTTTTTCTTTGCTTGCACGACTTCGAGGTTCATGGGATGATTCGCCGGATTACTTTTTTTTGTGCTGTAGTGCCAATTGTCTTGGCACTACAGTGGGCCTACGTCTTCGCCGCGCCTATTCAGGCGAAAATTGGGCGGGCGCGTATCGCCGTCGTTGCCTCGCCCGAACCGCTGCAGATTGGGGTAACGAGCTTCACGGTTACCATCGCCGGTCTTTCTAAACAACGCTTGTCGCATCTCCAGGTTCGCTACAGCACGCTCATGCCGTCGATGCAAATGCCCGGCCCCAGCGGCAGCGCGGTACGAGTTCCCGGGCGCCCCGACGCCTGGCGTTTTACCGTCAACTTTAACGCCGCGACGCTGTGGAGGCTCCGGGTGAACCTATCGGGCGCGCTCGTCGGAAGCGTCGACGCAAATCTTTCCGTGGCGCCGGCAACGAACGCGACGAAGAAGAGATTAAAGCCGACTCTCGCCTCACGCTCGGGCGGCGGAGCGATGGGCGGTACCGCGTCGGGCGGTGCGATGGCGGGCATGGGGCAGAACGCCGGTGGTGATGCGAGTGCATGGCGCGATGCGAGCTTTGCCCTTATCGCAACCATCCTCATCGGCGTGCTCGTGCTCGCGCGCGAACGTCGCCCGGCGACCATCGGCATGGTCTTGGTTGCGAGCGTGGTGGTTCTCGGAATCGCATTTGCGCAGTCAAAGTATGCAGCGAGCACGGGTGCGATGGCGTCGATGGGGAATGCGCGCGGCTCGGCGCCGGTCCCGGTTACGTTGGCGACGATCGTGCATGCGCGCAACGGCACGACGATCGACGCCCCAGCGGAGCTCGAACCATATTTTGTCCAAGATATCGTCGCGCGCACGGCTGGGGTTCTTACCGATTTTCACGCCTATACCGGCAGTAGCGTGAGCGCGGGCCAGATCGTCGCACGTTTAAGCGAGCCCGAGCTTCAAATCGATGCGCAAGCCGCCGCAGCGGCTAGGCGGGCGGCGCTAAATGAACGCCTCTCCGCGCAAGAAGATGCATCCGCGCTGCGGGCCGATCTTTCGGCACAACGCGAAAACCTTCGCTACTGGAATGCCGAGATTGCACGCGAGAGAACGTTATTGCGTGCGGGCGCCGTTTCGGTCCAAGAATACCAGAGCGAACGAGCGCGGGCCTTTGCCGCCCGGTCGTCATACGCGGCGACGCGGGCAAAGCTCGCAGGGGCAAATGCGTCGATAGGTGCGGCACAGGCTCGCGTGATGCAGGCGACTGCGAACGCGCGCGCGCGAGGCGTTCTTGCGGGATACACCGATGTCGTCGCACCGAATGATGCCGTCGTCATGAAGCGTCTGGTAGATCCGGGCGTTTTCGTCGAACCAGGGACGGCAATTTTACAAGTGGCCGTCGTGAGCAAGCTGCGAGTACGCGCGCAGATCGCGCAGCAGAATCTTGCGGGCCTCCGAACGGGAACGCCGATGGACGTTGTCCTCGGTGGTGGCACGGTGTTACATGGGCGAGTTAGTTCGCTCTCGCCCGTCGTCGCCCGAGGCACGCATACTGCGCTCGCCGAGACGATCGTGGCAAACCCCGGAGACCGGTATCAACCGGGGAGTTTCGTGCATGTCATTCTTCACCCGTCGTTCCCGGCACGTGGTAATGCTTATGCGGTTCCTTCGGCCGCACTCGTGGGTGGAGCGACGACCGCACTCTGGATCGATGCACATGGTCGGGCGCGGCGCGTTGCGGTGAGCGTGCTCTCCGATGACGGAACCGAGGCACGCGTCAGCGGCCATCTTCGCGCCGGGATGCGAGTCGTCGTCAACGGCGCAAGCGAGCTGGAGGAAGGGCAGCCGATTGCGAGCGTGATGCCGTGATCGAGCGCATCGAAGATTCCGAGCGGAGCGTTGCAGCTTGGGCGCTTCGCAACCCCTATACAATCTTTGCCGCATTCGTCGCCATCGTCGTCGGCGCGATCGCCGCGGCGCTCTTCTTGCTTCCTTCGCGCATGATGCCGTACGTGCAGAGCCCACTGATCTCGGTTATAACGATGACGCCTGGTTACTCGCCGCAAGAAGTCGAAAGGTATTTCACAAAACCAATCGAGGAACGGATGACCGATCTCCGAGGAGTGCGGTACATACGTTCGTACTCGCAGCAAGGGACCTCTACCGTCACGCTGCAGTTTCATTACGGTGCGAACATGCAGCAAGCGCTCGTCAACGTGCAACAGCTCGCAAAGCAGGCCGAGGCGGAGCTTCCGTACGATCGTGCAAATCTCAAACCAAGCTATGTAGTGCCGGTCGATCCACTCAATACGCCGGTACTTCAACTCGCGGTCACGGGGACGGGGTGGGACCCGGTGGCGTTGCGGCAATTCGTTGCCAACACCGTGGTGGACGATCTTAAGAGCGTACCGGGAGTACAGATTGCGTTTCCCTTCGGCGGGCTGCAACGACAACTTCGGGTAAATGTAAATCGTAACGCCCTCGCAGCCGATCGTCTTTCGATTCTTGCCGTCACCGATGCGATAGACGCTCAAAACGCCGGTCGTTCCGCCGGTACCATTACCGGTGGAGCCTATGAAACGCAAGTTCGCGGAGATCAAGCGGCTGCTTCTGCGCAGAACGTAGCCGATTATCCCATCGTAACGGAAGATGGCCGAACGGTCTACGTTCGTGACGTTGCGGCGGTGCGCGACGGTGCTGCCGAAGTGCGCTCGGCATACCGGTTTAACGGCAAGAGCGCCGTCGAACTTTCGATCGTCCAGGACCCGAACGCAAGCTCACCGCAGGTTATCGCTGCGGTCATGGAGCGCATCAAGAACATTGAAGCCCAGCACCCGGGCTTGCATTTTTCACGCGCCTACGATAACTCACGATTCGTTCACGATCTCACGCGCAATATGATCGAAGAGTTGGTCGTGAGCGTTTTTTTGGCCGGAATCGTATTGCTCGTGTTCTTGGAGGATGCGAGCGCCACGCTCATCGTCCTGACGACGATTCCGACCTGCCTCGCCCTCGCCGTCGCGCTCTTCGTGCCGATGCACCTGTCCATAAATAGCTCGACGCTCATCGGCCTGCTGTTGGCGATCGGGCGTCTCGTCGATGACTCTATCGTCGTCATACATTCGGTCCACCGAAAACTCGATGCGGGCGAATCCCCGGTCCGCGCAGCGATTGACGGTACGATGGAGGTAATCGTGCCGATCGCCGCGGCGACGGGCGTCATGGCCCTTGCGGTCGTTCCCTTGCTTTCAAGCGGCGGTATAACCCAAATCATGTTCGTCGGCCTGGTGTGGCCGATCATCTTTGCCTTGCTTGCATCATTGTTGGTTTCCGTAACGCTCACTCCGTTGCTTGCGGCCTATTTGTTCCAGAGAGCCGACCGCCGTTCGCCATTCCGCACGCGCCTCGATGGAGCGGTGTCGCGAGTGTTGCGCCCGGCGCGTGCGGCACTGAGAAAGCTCGATGCGGCGTATCGGCGTGGGCTCGCATGGAGTTTGGAGAATCGCGGGCTCGTGCTTGCGGGCGCGGCGTTGCTCACCTATCTCGGCATCTCGTTGTTGCCCTTCATCGGCCAGGAGATGATGCCGCTGGCGGATACTGGGCAAGCGTATGGATTTCTAGAAATGGAACCCGGCACGTCGTTTGCCGCCACAAATCGTGCTAGTCGGCGTTTCGAAGCGATGCTTTTGAAAAATAGAGACGTGGAACGCGTTTCGGCATCGATCGGTGAAGAAAACGGCGGAAACTATTTTACCGGCGGCCCGATGAACGGCGTGAATGACGCATCGTATATGATTACGTTCAAGTCGAAGGGGCAGCGGCATCGGTCGATCTGGCAGCTCATGGATGCACTTTACGCGCGCGCGACGACAACGATTCCCGGTATCCGACGCCTCGAGCTTAAGGAGATGGGGGCCGACGTCATGGCGAGCAACGATGCGCCGGTCGAGGTACTCGTTTATGGCCCCAATCGAAAAGAACTCTATCATTTAGCCGATATTGTCGCGCGGCAGGCAAAAAAAATTCCCGGGCTCTATGAAGTCTCCACGAGTTCGTCCTATACCCAACCCCAGCGGGATCTCATCGTCGACCGGACGCGTGCGTCGCAGATCGGTCTCACCACGCGCGACGTTCAAGAGCAGGCATATTATGCGCTGCACGGCGGATTAACGACGGGGTACTTCAATCCACCTAACGTCCGCCACGATACGATTCTCGTGCGTTATGCCGACGGGCAGCGTCGGCGCACGAACGATATCGCTGCGGTGCAGATTGTCGGTAAAGGCGGCCAAATTGTGCCGCTCGACGCAATCGCGCGCATCGAGCGCAGCGTCGGCCCATCGCTCGTCGAACAGGATGGACTCCAAAACGGCGTATCGGTGCTCGGTTTCTATCGGCGCGGCGGCCCCGGCGAAATGGCGTTGGATATGGACATTTTGCAGCGCGGCATGGCAGCCGTTGCGTTCCCCCGGGGGTATGGAATGAAGATGCGTGGCGATATGACCGAAATGGCAGTAAGCTTCAATCGTTTGCTCGGCGCGATGGCGGTAGCCGTGTTATTTGTGTTCTTGCTGCTCGTCGCTCAGTTTCGTTCGTTCGTTCAACCGCTCGTCATGCTGTTTTCGATTCCACTACAATTGCTTGGAATGTTTGCCGCGTTACTACTAGCCCATCAAAATTTATCGACCGTATCGATTTTAGGCATCGTCGTAGCCAACGGCATGGCGGTGAGTAACGCGATTCTCTTGCTCGATCTGATCATTCGCAAACGTAAAGAAGGGATGAGACGCCGCGATGCGATTCTCTATGCAGGCCCGATACGGCTGCAGCCGATCCTTATGACGACGATCGTCAGCCTGATCGTGCTGGTGCCGGTTGCATTTTTCCCGAAGACCGGTATCGATGCGTATTCGCCGCTTGCAACCGTCATTATCGGCGGGCTCTCGATATCGACGGTGCTGACGCTCTTTGTCGTGCCGGTCCTGCACGATCTGTTCGACGATCTTCCGGAATGGTGGAATCGCTCGCTGTTGCGCCGGTCGGGGGCCGGGGCGGCGAAAATAGAGGCAATCGATGCGTAGGAACGTTTGCGTTACCGTTGCTCTTTTGGTTGTGAATCTGCTCGTGCCTTTGCCGTTGTCGGCGAAGCCTTTGCGATGGGACGGCCCGCTCGGCGAATCACAAGTCATAGCGCGGGCGCGAACCTCGTTTGAGGCGCGGCTGGCGACATTAGGCGCCGAATATGCTGCCGAGCGCGCGCGCTCGGAACGATCGTCGGCTCTACCGCAGGTGTCGGTGAGCGAAACCACCATGAAGTCGACGCTCACGCAACTGGGAATGCCGGCGGCCCGACAAACGTATGCATCGCTGAACGTAAGCCTACCGCTTTTTTCCCCGCAGGCGTGGGCGGCCACGCGCGCCGCGGGCTCGAGTGCATTTGCGGCCCGCGCGACTGCGGCGATGGCTGTGAACCAGGCCGTTAGCGAGGCCGTCGTTGCTTACGATGCGGCGGCGCTCGCTCGGGCAGTCGTAGGGCAGCGCGCGATCGATCTCCGCGATCAACGGTCGCACCTTGCGTATACCGAAGAACGCGTGCGAAGCGGCGCGGAACCGCGTTACCTCATCGCGCGCGACGAAGCGGCGCTCGCGCAGGCGGAACAGTCGGAAAGGGACGCGCGTGCCGATGCGGTGCGTGCCGTTCACGAACTCGAAGTACTCTTGAACCTCGACCTTGCATCCAAACCTGTTCTCGCACTCAATACTCCGTCGCCGACGTTCGCTCTTAACGTGGCTGCACTCGAGCGGCTGGCGGAAACGCAGCGTCCCGACGTCGTCGCCGCCGAGCGTTCCGTTCGCGCCGCGCGCCAACGTGTGGCGGCTGCGCGCGATGGCTTTTTGCCGACGATCTTTGCTACCATGCAAAGCTATAACGGCACCTCGAACCCGGCGTTAGGGAATGCCGGGGCGCAAATTGGTGTAACGGCTACGCTCCCGCTCTTCGATGGTGGATCGCGCGGTGCCGCGGTCCGACTCGCGCAACTCGAGTACGACCGTGCGAGGATCGAATTGGCTCGCACAAAACTTCGGGCGCGGGCCGACGTTCTCGATGCGTCGACCGATCTGAAGACCGCGCGGCTAAACCTCGCCACGGCAAACTCCGAATTACGCAGCGCGAAAATCGACATGCGCGTCACCAATCTGCGCGCTCGTGCGGGCAAGGGCATCGAGCTGGAGGTCCTCGATGCGCTCGCGACCTTGGCCGGCGCTCGCG
>JAJXXM010000097.1 GCA_021781095.1 bacterium | reverse complement strand
TTGCACGTCGTCATTTTGCAGGCAGCCACCGGCGCCGCGATTCGCATACAAACCGTCGTTCCGTCACTCGTCGGCGTGCTGCTGATTTTCATCGGCAACTACATGTCGAAGCTGCGAAAGAACTTCTTCATCGGCGTGCGAACGCCGTGGACACTCGCCAGCGACGAGGTTTGGAGTAGAACCCACCGCCTCGCCGGCTGGACGCTTGCTTTGGGCGGCATCGCACTGATCGTCGAAGGCATCGTCGGTTTGAATCCGCTGGTCTTTACTGCCATCATCGCACTCGTTGTCGCCGTGCCGGTCATCTACTCATACGTTCTCTACAAAAAAATCGAAGGTTTCGGGCCGAACGGCTCAGAGGAGAGCTCCAATGAAACGCACGACGTTCATCACCACCACGGGCGGCAGCATGGTTGCCGCATCGCTGTGGGGCATCGCTCAAGCCGCAGACTCTGATATCACCCTCACGACGGCGACGGGCTCGATTTGCGGCACGCTCACCCTCCCGACGAAGCTCCCCTCTCCGGTCGTATTGATTATTGCCGGATCCGGACCAACCGATCGCAACGGCAACAGTGGAGTCGTTCAACCTGATTCCTATGCGTTGCTTGCTGCGGCGCTCGTCGCACGCGGCATCGCGACGGTCCGCTACGACAAGCGAGGCGTTGCTGCCAGCGCGGCAGCCGGTCCGGCGGAGATCGATCTCCGGTTTGACATGTATGCCGACGATGCTGCGGCGTGGGTGCGTATGCTCGCGGTCGATAAGCGCTTTTCGAAGATTGTGGTGGCCGGGCACAGCGAAGGCTCTCTGCTCGGAATGCTCGCGGTCCAGCATGCACCGGCGACCGCGTACGTGAGCCTCGAAGGTGCCGGCAGGCCGGCTCCGGTGATCCTGCGCGAGCAACTCAAGCCAAAGCTTCCGGCTGCATTATACGCGCAAGCCGATGCTACTATAACGCAACTCTCGCAAGGCCATACGGTTCCGAATCCGCCGATGGAGTTAGCGTCGCTTTTCCGGCCGTCGGTCCAGCCGTACCTGATCTCTTGGTTTACCTACGATCCTGCAATCGAAATAGCCAAACTCCAAATTCCGGCGACGATCGTGCAAGGTACTGCCGACATACAGGTCAGCCTGGCCGATGCGAACCTCCTCAAACACGCCGATCCGTCCGCCACGCTGCTCATCGTGCAAGGCATGAATCACGTGCTCAAACACGCACCCGACACTTCCTCGCAAGCGGCAATTCTCAAGGGCTACACGGATTCGTCGCTTCCGATCGAGCCGCACGTTGTTGAAGCGATCGCGGCGGCAAGCTAGTCAATCGCGAGAGCCCCACGGCATCATCGATGCGTGCCCCGAAGTCACTCTGGCAATGCCCCAGGTGGAACTACCGAACCCTTGCCACGACGCCTCCCTCCGCTCACGAAAGCGCGTCGGCCAACGCCTTAGGGGCTCGCGAAATCGCAAGCAATAGCGTCATTGTCCCCGGAGCGGGCCGCTTCCGCCCCTGCTCCCACTCCTGTAGGCTCCGCAGCGGAAAACGATAGCGCCGTGCAAATTCTTCCTGCGTTAGGCCGAGACGGTCACGGAGAGCTCGTACATTTACGTTGCGGACGTATCGAAAATCGGAAAACTCGAAATCCTCATCTCCGTCTTCCCTTTTCCATTGCCGGATTTGCGCTTCGCTCGGCCGCTTGAATCCTTTCGGCAGGCTTGCGCATCCAAGCTCCGAGCGTTTCTTTTTCACGATGGCCACGATAGATATCTCGCTCTTTTCTCGATGAAGGACGGGCGGAAATAATGCGCCGTTTCATCCCGCGAGGAGTCCAAATCACGGTAACGATGCCTCGATATAGCCTCCGGCGAACACGTCGGCTGCTACGTCGAAACCGAAACCGCGAAGATCTTCGTTCCGGGCACTTTTTTCTTCGTCCCACTCGACTCCGTCGAACTCGCGCTTCATCCATCATACTCCGCTACTAGCGTACTGTCAACGAAACGAACTGAGAACACCTCCGCAGAGCAGCGCCCAGCCGTCGACCATCACGAAGAGCAACAGTTTTATCGGTAGCGAAACGACCGGCGGCGAGAGCATCATCATTCCCAGCCCCATCAGCGTCGCCGCCACCGCAAGATCGATGGCGACGAACGGAAGATAGAGTGCGAAACCGATCGCGAACGCACTGCGCAGTTCGCCGACGACGAATGCCGGAATCAGTACCGTCAACGGCGTCGCAACCGGCGCGACCCGCGGCAGCCGAGCGGCGCGGGTAAACAACGCGATATCGGCGAGATGGGTCTGGCGCAGCATAAACGACCGCAACGGGACGACCGCGCGCTCGAAGGCGACGCCCTGCGAAATGCGGCCCGCTTGCAGTGGGGCGAGCGCCGCATTTTGAATCTGCTGCATCGTCGGCGCCATGACGAGCATCGTCAACACAAGTGCCAAACCCGTCAACACCGTATTCGGCGGCAGCGCCGAAGCCCCGATCGCCGAGCGCACGAGCGAGAGGACGACGACGATGCGCACGAACGATGTGCACATAACGAGCACGAGCGGCAGCACGGCAAAAAACGCTAACGAGAGCAGAACGTCGAGCGACACCGTAGCGTGGGGCCCGGCGAGCAACGGCAATGCGCTATTCATGCACGAAGGGTAACCCCGAGGGGTTACCCTTTTATTGCCGCGATACTTCCGAAAGGTCGGTTATGGTGCGGGCGGCCTCGCGATCAGTTCGCTCACCCGAATGCCGAAATTCTCATCGACGGCGACCACTTCGCCGCGCGCAATGAGTTTATTGTTGACGAGCAGATCGACCGGGCCGCCGGCGAGCCGGTCGAGTTCGATGATCGTCCCCGTGCCGATCTTCAGAATGTCTTCCACCGACATTTTGGTCTTGCCCAATTCGGCGGTCACCTGCATCGGTACGTGCAGGAGAACATCGATATTCTTTTGCGTGCCGTGGTTACTCGCCATCGTTCCCTCAATCGCTCGAAGTAGTCGCGCCGCGACCGATCGCGACGGCAAAGTGATTGTTGCGCACTCCCAGTTCGCCGCGCGCGAGCGGCTCCCCGTCGGCGAGCAGCGCAATATCTCGGCGGCGCAGCGGGACGAACGCCCCCGGTGCCCAGGCGGCGATCTCCGCGGCGCGCAACTCCGCGCACTCCGCACGCGCGGAGAGAGCGAGTTCGATCTCGCCGATTCGCTCGATCGGCGCGGCATGCGGAGCCCCCGGCCGGGGCTCGTGCTCCAGCGCAACCCCGAGCCGGCCGCAGGCGCCGCCCTCGACCAACAGCTCGAAGTAACTGCTGAAGGACCGTTCGCCCATCGCTTCGAGCGGCGCGCTCGTGGGGCCGCAGAGCGCTGCGAGCGCCGGGGCGATGAGGCGCAGAAAGCGTTCGAAGACCTCCGCTTCAACCACCGAAAGCGCACGACTTGCGGGAATCGTCGTGCCGAATGCAAGCCCGACGAGCGAGCGCAATTCCTCGGGGCGGGTGACGAACGCGGCGACCCCGAGCGGACCGGAGAGCCCGTCGATGCGCGCCCCGGCTCGCAATACGCGCCATCCGCCGTCGTCGGGAATACGCGGGGTGAAGAGACGAACCTCGACCGCCCCGAGCGCGCCTTGCAATCGTTCGCGAACGCTCGCCGCAACGAGCGCCGCAGCGGAGAGCGGTAACAGCGAACGCCGCTCCCAGCGGAGCTCGCGCACGCCGTCCTCACCGCGCTCGGATAAGGAGAGAAACTTCACTTCAACAGATCCATCGTCGTCTTCGCAACCGAGCCCTGCGCTTTATGAGCCGCGAGTAACGCCTCCAATTGCAGATAGGCATCTTGCAGCCGCGAGAGGCTCGCGTCGATCTCCACGCCGCTGCGAGCGCGCGCATGCGGGGTCAGCGCGGCGAAACCGCGTTCCCCGGGCGCGCCGAGATGCGCGGTAACGCCGTCGGGCGCGCGTTCGCGCCGCGCATCGAGTGCGCGCAAGCGGCTTCCGGCGGGAAAGCGCGCGAGCGCGAGGCGACCGGCGAGGACGCTCTCTCGCTGCGTGCGCCCCGTGCGAGGATCGAAGATATCACGATCGTAACGCAACCCTCCGTCGGCATCGAGACGGACGTTGCGCACTTCGTGCATCGCGCGATCGACGGAATCGATCTCGAGCGGCGCTAACGCTGCACAGGGGCGAGCGAATCCGAGCACGGCATCGCCGTTGCCGTCGACGAGCGCGCCGTCGCGCAGTGAGAAGCCGCCGTCGTGCGTATACGCAGCGGATCCGTCGCGCATTCGCACGACGAACAGCGCGCCCTCGGGCGCCGCCACGCTCAGCGGATCGAGCGTGCGTTGCGCTACCGCGTGCGAAGCGATATCTCCACCCCGCGCCGCCGACCCGGGGGTAAATGCGCGCCCGACGCGCTGTTTCGCTTCCTCGATACGCTCGAACGCGCGCGCGGTATCGATACCGACGCCGTTCATTTACGCGAATTCCCGCAGATCGCTCGTCGCCAAAATCCCCCGCGCCGCAAGTGCGTAGCGCACCTCGCGCAGGGCGCGCTCCACCTCACCGCGCACGCCGGGCGCGCAGAGCGCGACGAGATGCAAGCGACGATCGCTGCCGCCCAGCAGCAGATGCACGCGCCCTTTGGCGCCGTCGAGCGCGAGCGTACAACGGCGCGCGGTATTGCGTGGAGCGAGCAGCGTTTCGACGATCCGGCGCGCGAACGAACTCTGCGAAGAGCGGCGTTCGCCGCCGGCGATAATCATCGCGCGGCGATCGACGCGCAAGGCATGCGTTCGCTCGTCCACGCTCGCCGTACGTGCGCTCGGCAAATGCGCCGTCGAAGATCGCTCGCCGCCGTTCTTGCGGCTTCGGCATGGAGTCGGCGTCGCTCGGCGAGCGTTCGGAGCTTGCGAAAGATGAAGCGCGCTGACCCACGCCTGCGAGAGTGCGCGGCGGTCGATCTGCGCGAGCGGTGCGGAGAGCACCGAGTAGCGAACATCGTCGATATAGGCGTTCATACGCCCTATCGTGCACGACGACGATTGCGTTCGCGTGTCGCGAACGTGAACGCCGCGTTACGGCGTCGGGCCCGGCAAACCTTGCGCTTGATAGCGCTCGTAGGACGACAACACGTTCTGCACGTAATTTTGCGTCTCGGGATACGGCGGCACGCCGCCGTATTTCTCCACCGCACCGGGGCCGGCATTATACGCTGCAACCGCGAGTTTGGTATCGCCGTGGAAACGGTCGAGCAGGCCGCGCAGGTAGCGCGTTCCGCCGGCGACGTTCTGCGCCGGATCGTAGGGATCGCTGACGCCGAGCGCGCGCGCGGTCGCCGGCATCAACTGCATGAGCCCCTGCGCGCCGACCTTCGAGGTCGCGTTGGCGTTGAAGCCCGATTCGTTGGCGATCACCGCGGTGATAAGTTTCGGATCGACTCCCCAGATCGAACCTTGCCCCTGCGCGAGCGCGGCGATCTGCGTCGGCGGCATCGGGGCGGGCGTCATCGCACTCGCATCGGCGAGCGCTCCGCTTGCGGCGATCGACCCGGCGCCTTGCCCTTCGAGTGCGGCTTGCACGAGCGCGGCGAAGGGGCCGGCGTTCGGCGAGAGGACCGGCAGGCCGTCGACGCCGGTCTGGGTAGGCGCGATCTGCGGCGCGACCGGCGCAGCGGGAGCCCCGCCGCCGACGATGCCGGCGATTCGCGCTTGGATCGCTGCGATATCCGAGAAAATACCCACGTTCATAGAACTCTATCGGCAGTTTCGGCGAGGATCCGCAGGCTCCGCCCGGGATCGCTGCCTTCGGGGCCCTGCTCGAGGAGTGTCCGGAGCGCGGGTTCCGCGGCGACGGCGGCGAGCAAGGCGGGATCTTCGCCGAGGATCCCCAGCGCACGGGCGTCGGCACTGCGCTCGAGGAGAAAGAGCGCCTCGCGAACGCGTTCGGCCGCGGCCGCATGCTCCGGCGTGACCACCGCGCTCATCGTGCGCGAGCGGCTACCGAGCACGTCGATCGCCGGGAAGCGCCCGGAGGCGGCGAGCGCAGGTGAGAGGACGATATGGCCGTCGAGGAGCGCTCGCGTCGCATCGAGGAGCGGATCCTCGCTGTCGGCGGCGAGGACCGTTGCAACGACGGTAATCGAGCCGTGGCGCGTCGCCCCCGCTGCTTCCAGCCAACGAGCGAGCGCGGGAACGACGCTCGGCGGCCAACCGCCGCGTCCGAGCATCTCGCCGCGCGCGAGCGCGAGTTCGCGCAGCGCACCGGCATACCGCGCGAGACTATCGCAGAGCAACAACACGTGCAGGCCGCGCGCGCGTAGATGCACCGCATGGGCCATCGCAAACTCCGCCGCCGCCACGCGCTCGGCCGCGCGGGCATCGCCGGTTGCAACGATCGTCGTGGTTCGCTCGTCGGTCCGCGCGACGGCGCGCTCGGCTTCACGCCCGCGCTCGCCGATCGCTGCATAGACGACGGCTTCGGCAGCGCAACCGCGGGCGATGGAATCGAGCAACGTCGTCTTCCCGACGCCGGCTCCACCGAGAACGCCGATACGCGCGCCGCGACCGAAGGTGAGCAGCGTATCGATCGCGCGAACGCCGCACCATAAGGGTCGGTCGATCGGCACCCGCTCCTGCGGAAGCGGTGCGGCGAAGGAGAGGCGGCGGCGTGCCCCCGCGATCGGCGTGCCGCCATCGATCGCATCGCCGTTGCCGTTGCAACTCCGTCCGAACAGCGCGCTCCCCAGCGTCGTCGATTCATCGTGCGGTGCCGCTCGCACCGTGCTTCCCGGACGCACACCCTCGGGTGCATCGAGAGGAACGATCGTCGCGCGCATCTCGCGCAGAGCGATGACGACCCCACGTCGGCCACCCTGCATGCGCACGCGCGAGCCGAGATCGATCCCCGGCACGCTCGCCTCGATCGTCGCGTCGTTCGCGGCGAGCACCGCGCCGCAGCTTACGGCGTGCATGCGTCGAGCACCGACTGTAGACGGACGCCGAACCGTGCATCGATGCTGCCTTCGTGCAGCTCGAGGAGCGCATCTCCCGGCACGAGCGAATCATCGCGACGGCAGGGAAGCGACGCATCCGACCAGCGCGCGGCATCGTCGGGATGGAGGCGCACGCAGAGCGGATCGCCGAGCATCTCGTCGCGAATGCGTTCGACGATGGCGGCGATCTCGCACGGAGCGAGTTCTAATTCGCGCGCGAGGACGCCCGCAGCGATATCGTGTAACAATCGCGCGCAGGCAGCATCGAGCGCATCGTCCAAGCGCGCGTACCAACGCGCGCTCTCGCCGAGAACGCGGGCAACGGCTTCGTCGCACGATGCGTCGTCCGTTCGCGCGCGCGCGTCGGCGACGGCCGCGGTCGGCGGTTCCGCGGCGACGAGCAACGCACCGGTCTCGCTCTGCACGCACGTGCCGATGCGATCGAACCAACGGTCGAGCGCGATAAATTCATCGCCTCCCACGTTAGAAAAACTCCTCGGCACTCGGCACCAACGGGCTGCGCGTGCGCGCCATATTGCGGAGAATCGCGGCACGCTCTTCGGGCGGATAGAGTTCGAGTACGGCGGCAACGGTCGATGCCGGGAGCGCGGACATCATCGCCGCGGCGGCATGCGGCGGTTCGTCGCGCAGTGCGCCGCGCAGCGCGGTCGGCGCATACCCGCCGAATTCGGCAACCGCCGGGCGCGTTCGCAGCGCGCGCATCGCCGTGCGCGCCGCCCAACGGAACGGCGAACGCATCGCCCGCAAAACCAAGAGCCCCGCAAGCACGGCAACCAGCGTCGGTAACAACGGAACGATCGCCCCGTATGCCAGCCACCAGCCGTCGCGCACGATCGGTTGCTTCCGCGCGAACGGCAACGCTTCGACGACGAGTCGATCCCCGCGACGCGCATCGATCCCGGCGGCGGCGCTTACGAGTTCGCGAATCGCCGCGATATCGGCGACCCGTCGCGCATCGACCAACACCGCAACATCGCGCCGACGCAAGCTGCCCGCCGGAAACGATTCGCGCACGCGTCGCTGCGCGAGGCCGCGTTGACGGCGCGCGCTCGAGCGGTCGTAGCCCATGCCGCCTTTGCGATAGCGCTCGTTGCTGCTGCTCTCGCTGAGCGCGCCCGCCCCATAGGGAGCGCGCGTGAGCGTGGAGATACTGCGTGTCGCCGGGTCGCGCTCTTCGACGACCCGCACGATCGTGCTGCCGACGCCGAAGGCGCGGTCGAGCGCACCCTGCAAGGTCGCCTGCAGCCGCGCACCGGCGGCGACGCCGCCGAGATTCGCGCGTTCGAATGCATTGCCGCCGTCGTCGAGCAACGTTACCCGCTGCGCCGTCAAACCCGGTACGCTTGCGGCCACGAAGCGACGGATGCCGCGCGCCTCGGTCGCATCGATCTGCATTCCGGCGACCACGCGTACGCGCACGCTCGCCGTCGCCGGCGTCGCGCTCTCGTCGGCGAACGCCGCTCGACGCGCGGGCGCAATGATGACACGCGCATCGCGAATGCCATGCATGCCGCGCAGCGCGCGTTCGATATCGCCGGCGAGCCCGACCCGCGTCTGCGCGTCGACGACGCTCTGCGGGGTGAGCACACCGATACCGGCGAGCGCCTCGGTGCTGTCGGGAACGTGGTCGTGCGGTAAACCGACCAGCGCGAGGCGCAGCAACAGCGCGCTGCGCCGCCCCGCCGCGACGACGACGTTACGGTGAACCGGAGTGAACGGCTCGTTCCACGCCGCAAGCTGCTCCTCGATCTCGGCGAGCTGCGCCGGGTAGAGCGGGTTTGAAAACAATGCGCTGCGCGCCGGATGCGTCGCGATACCGATCGCGGTGCTCGCGATTGCCGCGACGAGCAACGCCGCACCGAGCGCCGCGCGCGTCCGTCCGCCCAGGGCATTCCAGCGACGCAGCCACGGTGCAAGCGACTCCACGCTAGACCTGCATCGTCAGGATCGATTGCAAGGCTTGCGCCGCGTGCTGTAACTCCGCCGCGGCGACCTCGACGGCGACATCGGCTTTCGCGCGCGCGTAGACCGCATCGCGCAGCGAACCGTGCCCCGCGGCAAAAGCATCTTCGGCCTGCGAACCTTTTCGGAGCGTCGACCCAAGTGCATCGACGATCTCGGCGAACGCTCCTTTCCCCCTGTCGGAGGTCGGCGAAACCAACGCCGCGTCGGGAAGAAGCGGACGAACGGTCACGGTTGTTCCACCGCGATCGTGCGTTCGATCGTTCGCTTGCCGATCGAAAAAAGCGCGGCGTCGGCGGCATAGGCACGCGAAGCGTCGAGCACGTCGACCATTTCCGTAACGAGATTGACATCGCGCGTCGCTTCACGCTTCGCCCCGAGAAAACGTAACCGTCGCTCGCCCTGCGCGTCGCGCACCATCGCGAAGGTCGGCACGCTGCGCGCATAGCGTCCGCGCGGCCCCGCCGCCTGCGCGGCGGCGACGTTGTGCGCGTATACGTCGAGCGCGCTGCGCTGTGCCTGCATTGCATCGGCGGCGCTACCCAAAAGATCGAGCGTCATCGCGCGGCCTTCGCAATCTCGCTGAGGCGCGCGTGCATCGCTGCGAGCAAGGCGTCGCCGAAGAGCGCGTTACGCGCGAGCTCGGCCATCGCACGCTCGCCGGTGCCGCCTGCGGCTTGGCTGCGCGCGAGCGCGTTACTCGCGGCTGCAAGCCCGGCGTCGGCGCGGGCGAAACCGGGTTGAAGGGATGCTGCTACGTCAAACATGCAGGCATCGTACCGCCTGCATGTCGACGCATTATTTCCGCAACGTTACCGCGGCGTGACGCGCGGGAGGCCGCTGCGCGTGCGCGGTATACCCAGGAGCAACCGGGTCACCTCGTCATAATTCGCGATGCCGCTTGCAACGTGGTTGCTCTTGAGATAGTGGTTATAGGTTCCCCACGAAAAGCGGGCGAAGGCGACGTTAAGGTTGCGTGCATTGCGCGCACGAATCGCCGCGAAATCGCTCCACACCAACGGCGTAAACGTGTTTTTCGCATACTGCGGTAACGGTGGAAGCGCGAAGAGCACGCTCATCCACCCGGAATACTCCGCAATCGGGTCGGGGTCGCGCAGACAGGCGAGCGCGCCGATATAGTTCGCCTCATCCTCGCGTGCGAAACCCGCGACATGCGACCATTCGTGCGCGAGATCGAACGGCACCTCGAACCAAAGCAGATCCGGGGCGAGTTGCGATTCCAAGGTGAGCGGATTGATAAATCCCTCGGTGCCGTTAAGCGACATGAACGGGCCGACGATCGTCCACTTCGGTGCGCCGACATGCGGGTTCCAGCGGTCGCCGAGTGCGTGCACCACCGGCAGCCAGGCCGTTCGTAGCTCGGCACGGTCGTATCCGACGCGTTCGCGAGCGTGCGCGAGGGGCGCGAGCGCATTGAGTTCGGCGATCGCCTTGACGCGCAGCGCCGCCACCGCGCGTGGATTTACCGCGGCGGCATCGAAGGTGCCGATCCGCGCTTCGATCGGCGCGCGCGCGTAATTCCATCCCCACGCGATCTCAAACCATGCATAGGCGACCAAGAGCACGAGCATCGCATCGAAGAGCCCGCGCAATCCGCGCCGGAGCGCGAGGAGGAAGAACGCCAGCAGTGCGAGCGCCGCAATATCGCCGAGCGAGAACGGGAACGGCGCGGCGATCGCGCGCGCGATATGCTGCCAGACCGGGTAACCGCCGTTGACGTAACTACGCTCGATCCATGCCGCGCCGGGATGGATGGATGCGACAACGCCCGCCGCGCTCAAAAGAGCGAGACGGGCGCCGAGGGCAAAGCGAGTCTTTAGCGCTTGCTGAATTGGAAGCGTTTGCGGGCGCGTTTGCGGCCGTACTTCTTCGATTCTTTTTCGCGCGGATCGCGAGTGAGCAGCCCGTGCTTGCGCATCGTGCCTTTGCTGGCTTCATCCATCACGACGAGCGCGCGGGCGATGCCGTGCCGAATCGCGCCGGCCTGTCCGGTCACTCCGCCGCCCTCGGTTTTCACGATGACGTCGTAGCGCGAACGGCTCTCGAGCGCTTCGAGCGGCTGGCAGACGATCTGCTGCAGCTGCGGGCGCGGGAAGTATTCATCGAACGGTTTGTTGTTGACGGTAATCACGCCTTGGCCTAAAGCCATGCGAACGCGCGCAACCGCGCGCTTGCGACGACCGGTCGCCTGAACGAACTCGCTCACGAAATCTCCTCGAGCAGCGATTTGGGCTGCTGCGCAGTATGGGTGTGCTCGGTTCCGGGATAGACGCGCAGGCGCGTAAGCTGGACGTCGCGCATGCGATTGGTCGGGAGCATTCCGCGAACGGCCTTCTCGATGAGGCGCTCGGGATGCTTCTCGTGAATCTGGCGCGCCGTCTGGGTGGTGAGACCGCCCGGGAAGCCGCTG
>JAJXXM010000085.1 GCA_021781095.1 bacterium | reverse complement strand
CGATCGCATTCTCGTCGAGCTGCCCGATGTGAAAGATCCGGCGCAGGCGGAGCGATTGCTCAAGCAGGTCGCAGTGCTCGAATACAAGATCGTTCCCACACAAGTGGTCGCACAGGCCGAAGCTGCACTTGCGGCATGTAACGCCGACCCGAAGAATACGAAGGCGTGCCAATACGTCGCGCAGGGCGCCTATAACGCGAGCGGTCCGGTCGTCTATTCCGGAAAAGATTTGAAGGGAGCGCAGGCGGGCTACGATAGCGCCGGTCGCCCGAATATCGATTTCCAAACGAAAGATCCGGCGAAGTTTGGACGGCTCACCACGAAAGCGGTCGGGAAACCGTTAGGCATCTTCCTCGATCACCACTACCTCTCGGCGCCGACGATCATCAGCCCCATCTTCGGAAGCGGGCAGATCACCGGCAATTTCACCGAGAAGCAAACGATCACGCTGGCGAACGAACTCAATGCCGGCGCGCTTCCGGTGACGACGAAGATCGTCGAAAAGGAAGGCATCGGGCCGACGCTCGGCAAGATCGATCTCGTGAAGTCGCTCTGGGCATCGTTGCTCGGGCTCGGACTGGTGTTGATCTTCATGGCGGTCGCCTATCGCATTCCGGGGTTGCTCGCCGACCTCGCGCTCGCGATCTACGTGTTGGTGATGCTCGCGATTCTTGCGATCTCGCAGGCCTCGTTGACGTTGCCGGGGATCGCCGGTTTCGTTCTTTCGATCGGTATGGCCGTCGACGCAAACGTGCTGATCTTCGAACGTCTGAAAGAAGAGCTCTGGGCCGGAAAATCGTTGCGTGCCGCGGTGCGCGTCGGTTTCCAGCGCGCGTTCTCTGCGGTCTTCGACTCGCACTTCACCACGATCGTCGGCGCGGGCGTCCTCTTTATGCTCGGCACCGGTACGGTGAAGGGCTTCGCGTTTACACTCTTTTGGGGAACGGTCGTCTCGTTGGCGACCGCGGTTTTCGTGACGAGATTCTTCGTCGATCTTCTCGTCGAGTACGACGTGCTGACCGCGCCGGAGTTCTTCGGCGTTCGGAAAGCCGATCTCGGCGTCTTCTCGCGGACGGAGGGTTAGCAGCATGCTGTTTCGTCGACTGAATTGGAACATCGTTGGATTGTTCCGCATCGTTTCAACCATCTCGTATGCCGTCATTGCCGTCGGCCTCGCGGCGATGCTCTTCCACGCAAGCCAGGCACCGGGTGGCTTCAAGTTCTCGCACATGCTGCGCCTGGGGCTCTCGTTTACCGGCGGTACCGATATCACGGTCGCTTACGACAGCCCGCAGAGCAGCGCGCAGATTCGCACCGCGATTACGCCGTTAGGAATCGGCGATGCGCGCATCAATACCGTCGGCAAGAGCGGCAAGCGCTTCATCATCGAGACGCAGAAGGCGTATGCCAACGATTCGACGCCGCTCTGGGCGGCGCTCGGAAAGGTCGCCCCGGTCGATCGCGCCGCATCGCAGATCGCGTCGGTCGGGCCATCGCTCGGCAAAGAGTATCTCCAAAGTGCGATCTGGGCGCTCGTCATCGCGCTCTCGATCCAATTTCTCTACATCGCCTTCCGCTTCGGTTGGAACTATATCTTCGGCCTCGTCACGGTGATCGCGCTCGTGCGCGACGCCGCGATGATGATCGGCATCTACGCGCTCGCCGATAAGCGCGCCGACGATGCATTCTTGGCGGCGGTGCTGACCGTCATCGGCTACTCGGTGATGGATACGATCGTCATTCTCGACCGAATACGCGAGAATACGAAGCTGATGGCCGGGAAGGCCTACGATTACATCGTCAACGAATCGATCAAGCAGACGATGACGCGCTCGTTCAATACCTTGGCGACGGTCATTATCACGCTCGTGGCGTTGTTGGCACTCGGCGGCGCGAGTTTGAAGAACTTCGCCTTCGCGCTGCTCGTCGGTATTTGCTCGGGCGGCTATCATTCGATCTTCTATTCGGCGCCGTTGGTGTTGACGTTCCGCAAGCGACAGCTTGCCGCGGCGGCAAAGCGTCGCGCCGAAGCATCGGCGCTCCGTGCCGCGGGCCCACGCGCTGCGGCAGAGGCCGCTGCAACCGGCGTCACGCGGAGCGGACAGCCGCGCGAAGATATCGTCGCCGCTCGGCGCGAACGGCGCGCCAAACGCAAATCAACGCGTCCCGATACGGGCGCTGCGGCTCCGGCGCGCTACAAACGCAAACGCGACGAGAGTAACGTTGCGCTCGCCGAACCGGAACTGCACGAATACCACGACGAAGCGGTTGAAGAATACGATCCGCTCGACGCGCAGAATGCCGGGCTCGACGAGAGCGCGTTGATTCAGGGACACGAAGAGATCACGCTCGATCTCGATGCCGCGGAGCGCTCCGCGCACGAGTAGTCCGCGCGAGCATCTGACCCCGTCGGAGGAGGCGTTCGAACGCCTCCTCTCCGGGGCGTCTCGCGTTGCGCCCGAAAACGATTTTCTCGACGATCTCTTCGAACGCAGCGATCGTTTTCTCGATCGCGGCCCTTTTGCGGGCATCGAAGATGCACGTCGTTTTAACACGAAGGTCGTCGGAGTCTCGTTCGAGGGGCGCCAAGACAGCATCGCCGGGCTCAGCGAGGGCGTCGAGCTCGCGCTGCAACGCCAACCCGAGAACCCTTACGACGCCAATGCTATCGCGGTATGTTTCGGGACGTTTCAGTTGGGTTTTCTGCGCCGGGAGATCGCTGCGCGGATCGCCCCGAAGATCGACGGCGGGACGCGTTATCGCGCCTTCATCTCGGCGCTTACCGGCGGCGGGCTCACAAACGACGGG
>JAJXXM010000355.1 GCA_021781095.1 bacterium | reverse complement strand
ATCGTCGTTGCGATGTTGATCGGCAAAGCCGCACTCGCGCTGATCGTCGGTAACCGCTTGATGGTGATGACGAACGCCAAGGTCAATCCCTCGCCGCTGCTCGCGCTGGTGATCGGGCTCGTGCTGCTCACCGCTGCGGAGTTGGTGCCGATCGCCGGGTTTCTGGTGACGATGTTGGTGCTGCTCGTCGGGGTCGGCGCGACGCTGCTCTCGCTCGCGCAGCCCACGCTGCTCAACGGCGCTTTCATGCCGCCGCCGGCACCGGTTGGGCCGACGAACGTGACGCCGCCGCAGCCGCCGATCGGCGGCCCACCGATGCCCCGATAAATATCAGCCGGAATTCCAGAGCGCGGAGATCGGAATCGCCCAGAATTTCGGACCGAATGGTACGCATTCGCTCCCGCCGTAAAGCAATATGCCGCGATGGAACCGTTCTCCGGCAAGCTGGGCGAATGCTCGCAGGCCTTTGAAATCGCGCGCGTTAGCGGTAGTGGTGGTCTTTACTTCCACGCCGATGACGCGCCGATCCGCAGCCTCGACGACAAAATCCACCTCTTTTTGTTCTCGACTACGAAAATGCAGTAATGTGTATTCGCCGAGTCCATGATAGCTGATTAACTTTATCAATTCGCATCCCACGAAAGCTTCGATGAGAAAGCCGACGTGCGCATCGGTCGAAGCGAGATTCAATAGATATGCGTACAAGCCGGAGTCGTTCGGCAACAATTTTGGCGATCGGACTATTCGCGCATCTATCCCTCCCGACCACGGCGCGATCTCCGAGATCAAAAACGTCGCTTTTAGGAGTTCTATGTGGCGCGCGATCGTCGACGCCGGGATGCCGGCATCGCGAGATAAGCTCTGTAGGTTTCTCGGCTGGCCGGAGCGGCTTGCGACCGCGCGCAAGATGCGGACGATTCCTCCATCGTCTGCAACGTTACTGATGCTACGAATTTCGCGTTGAAGCACCGTCGTTAGGTACGAGCCGAACCATGCGTTTCGCCGCGCACGGTCGGTTCGCTTGACGGCATCCGGGAAGCCGCCGCGTAAAGCTCTTTCGGCGAGTTGCTCGCGCGTGTCGGCACCACGCCACTGAAAGTGGTCGTCATCAGAAAATACCGTCTCGAGAAATGTCGGCGACGATGCTTCGATTTCGGCTTGAGAGAGCGGCCACATCTGCAGCAATTCGACCCTCCCGGCCAACGATTCAGCGATGCGAGGAAGCGCCATCACGTTCGCCGATCCGGTGAGCAAATATCGGTTAGGACGGCGATCGAGGTCCACGTCGTGTTTTATTGCGACGAGCAATTGCGGAAGCCGCTGGACTTCGTCGATAACGATCCAGTCGTCGGAGCGATGGCGCTGGAGCCAACCTTGGGGATCCTCGGCGACGGCGGCGAGCGTCGTGGCGTCGTCGAGGGTAAAGTAGCGCGAGGAGGCTCCCGCGCGCGCAGGCGGCGGGGCCGAGAAGGTAATCGGTCTTCCGGGAGACGTCGCGGCTGCTCGACGGGCCAGGGTTGATTTGCCGACCTGTCGGGGACCGGTTAGAAGCACGACCGGCGTGTCGGCCCTCGCAAGCTCGAGGTTGCGGGCAATCTTGCGCTCGTACATATCCGCGATATTCTCTGTTTGGTTTCGCAAAACCCACCACAACATGGCGGATTTGCGACCTAATCGTGGTGAATATGCGGCGCTTCCCCGATCAATCACTCGCCGATGCCCCGCTACAGGACCCCTCCTGTCCCTAGGCCCCCGCTGTCACCCCCGAGTAGGCCCCGTTGTCACCCCGAGTAGGCCCCGCTGTCACCCCGAGTAGGCCCCGTTGTCACCCCGAGTAGGTGGCGAAGCCACCGTATCGAGGGGGCGATTGCCGCGGCAAGCCCGCGCCGGCGCTAGTCGGCGGCGAGCCGTTCTGCGCGCGCGGCTGTGCCGAGGACGGAATCGAACGTAAGCAGCCGCAATTCGGGAAGCTCTTCGGCGAGGTCGACGGCGAGCGCGAGGTGCCAAAAGTCGGCGCCGCGCAGCGGGTATCGTTGCGCGAGCGTTCGCAGCGTCGCCGACGAGGGCCCACCGGCGAGTGCGATCCATGGCGAGCTCGAGATCGCGCCGAGCGCAAGTTCGGCGTTCGGAGCGGCTAGCATGGCGGAACGCTGCGACCGTGCGATCGCAGCAGCACATTCAGCCCAGGCAAGCGACGACACGAAGTGCCGACCGGTCGTTTGCAAGTAATCCGAGGCGCGCGCACCATGCACGTCGCCGAAGAGATGAACGAGAATCGCCGATGAATCCCAATAGATGGCTATCTCCGGCGCAGTCACCGATTACGGTCTTCGTCGAGCAGCCGTTGAAAATACCCGGGCGGCGCACTGTTGGGGATGGGGTATTCGATCGGGGCCGATGCAGGCGGAAACGGGACGAGCGTTCCGTTCTCAACGAGCCGCGCAATGCGAACGTCGAGCGGCTCGAGCTCTCTTGGGAGCGGCACGATCTTCGCGACGGGCACGCCGCGATCGGTAATCGTGAATTCGTCGCCGTTCGCGGCCCCTTTTACCAGCGCCGACAGATGCTTCTTCGCCTCGCGAATCCCCATTTTTTTCATCGCACCCTCTCGATGTAGTCACCGTGACTACATCGAGAAGCGTATCACCTGCCACCGTGCTCTGTCACCCCGAGTAGGGCCCGCTGTCACCCCGAGTAGGCCCCGCTGTCACCCCGAGTAGGCCCCGCTGTCACCCCGAGTAGGCCCCGCTGTCACCCCGAGTAGGCCCGCAGGGCCGTATCGAGGGGAGGCTTGCCGCATCTCGATACGCCGCT
>JAJXXM010000065.1 GCA_021781095.1 bacterium | reverse complement strand
ATCGTTGCCGAGGTTCGAACCCAACTGCTCGCTGACGGCGAGCGAGGTGAGCCCGGCGCGGCGAAGCGCTATCAAAAAAGCGTCCGCTCGGTAATCGAACGAGCGCGCCAGCTGTGCGAAATCGCTATAATCCATCGCGATTTCGACGCGACGCGCGTGGATCTCGGTACGGACGCGGAGGGCGGCGACGAGGCAGCACGCAAGGAGAGCGACGGCGAGGATCGCAGCGGCAAAACGCGTGTTTTTCTGAATGAGTTGCACGGGCGTTGCCTTCGTCTGCGGCGGGCGGAATGCCCGCTACGCTTGCCAGTGCGGCGCGCGTTTTTCCAGGAAGGCGCCGATGCCCTCCACGGCGTCGGCCGCGCGCGCGTTGCGCACCATCACCGCTTTGGTGTAGGCGTACGCTTCGTGCTGCGGAAGGGCGATCTGCTCGTAAAATGCGGCTTTCCCCGTCGCTACCGTCGTACGCGCGGAGCGCGCGATGCGCTCGGCGAGCGCGAGCGCTTCGCTATGGACGCTCTCGGCGGCGACGACGCGATTCACGAGTCCCCACGCGAGCGCACGTGCGGCGTCGATCGGCTCTCCCAAGAGCAGCATCTCCATCGCCGCCTTGCGTCCGATCGCGCGCGTCAGCGCGACCATCGGCGTGCTGCAAAACAGGCCGATCTTGACGCCCGGCGTTGCGAAGACCGAACGCTCCGAGGCGACGGCGAGATCGCAGCTCGCGACGAGTTGACAGCCTGCGGCGGTAGCGATGCCGTCGACCTCGGCGATCGTCGGCGCTTCGATGCGCTGCAGGCTCTCCATCAGCTCGACGCAGAGATCGAAGATCTCGTCCATCTCGCCCCCTCGCGCTTCGGAGATCTCGCGAAGATCGTGCCCGGCGCTGAAGGCCGGGCCTTCGCCGCGGAGGATGACGGCGCGAATGCTCGGATCGGCGGCGACGCCGTCGAGTGCGTCGATCAGCGCCCGCATCATCGCGCGGGAGAGTGCGTTGCGTTTGGCCGGGTTGGTCATCGTGATGACCGCCGTGCTGCCTTCACGGTCGGTGCGCACGAGCGTTGAATCCGTCATCTCGTCCTCGCTTTTTGGGGTGGGCACCGCCGTAATTCGGCGCAGGAATGCCTCCGCCCCCGGTCGCACCACCGTTATGAAATCAGGGGCTTGCTTGGGAGATTGAAACGATGACGTGTTCGAACTGCGGAACCCTCTTCGACTCCGGGGCCCGCTTTTGTCCGTCCTGCGGCGCCGCACTCGGCGCGCCCGCCGCGGCACCGACCCTCGTTGCGGGCGGGCAAGGCGAGAGAACGGCGGCGATGCTCTGCCACCTCACCGCGCTCGCCGGAATGCTCGTTCCCTTCGGGAATATTCTCGGCCCGCTTATCGTGTGGTTGGTGAAACGCGACGAATCGCCGTTGGTCGATCGCGAAGGCAAAGAGTCGCTGAACTTTCAGATATCGATGTCGCTCTATCTGCTCGTCTCGATCCTGCTCATCGTCGTCTTCATCGGCCTTCCAATGCTCGTCGCGATCGGGTTGCTCGATTTAATCCTCACGATCGTCGCCGCCGTGAAAACATCGAGCGGCGAAACCTACGTTTATCCGCTGACGATTCGTTTTCTTCGCTAGCGCGTCATCGGCGCGTCAAACGCGGCGTCCGGTCAAGAATTTAACGACGATCGTAATGACGACGACCACGAGGATGAGGTGGATCAGCGCTCCTCCGATATGGAAGAGCAGGCCGAGAAGCCAAAACGCAAAGAGGACGACGATAACGGTCCATAAGAGATTGCCCATGGTGAAGATACTCCTTCGTTCAGGAAGAGTACCCGAATGCGCGGCTGCGTAAACCGCCCCGCGTGGGAAATGGTGGGCGATGACGGGCTCGAACCGCCGACATCCTCCGTGTAAAGGAGGCGCTCTCCCAGCTGAGCTAATCGCCCACGTTCGCGCGAGCCTTCGCGAAAAGCGTTCGCCGTACCCCTACCAGCACGCGCACGGCGATCGCTCCGACGACCAGCGCGAGAATCGCGGCGAGCCAGGGCGTGAGAAAGGCGAGCACCGAGATCGCGAGCGCGGCCATATCTTCGAAGAGCGAGACGATGGGGTTCCCGAAGCCGCCGGTAAAGGTCGTCGAAACGCCGCGCCCGCTCGCGGCGGCGGCGTGAATGCCGAACGCGTTGAGCGCGCCGAGAACGACCAGCGAGACGAGCGCGGGGGCCGGCAGCCCGTGTAGCGCGCCCGCGACCAAGATGGCGGCGATCGCGGGTTTGAGCACCGTCTGTGCGACGTGTAGGCTGTGATCGAGCAGCGGCACTTTATCGGCGAGCAATTCGAGTGCGGCGAGAACGAGGAGCGCGATGGTGACCGGCCACGCGTCGAGCCACGCGAGATTCGCCGGCGGATGGAACCAGCCGGCGTGCACGGCGAGCGAGGCGACGGCGAGTGCGAAGATCGCGCGCAACCCCGCCGCGCTGCTCAGGGCGTACGCAATCGCGTACTGCATCAGCGGCGTACGTGAGCGCGCGCGACGAGCTGCGCGAGCAGCGCGTGCATCGCCGCCTGTAATTGCGGATCGTGCGATAATTCGCCGATGCGCTTCACCCGCGCACCCGAGATGCGGATATTCGGCGTGAGGCCGCGCTTGTTGATATCGCGGTGCAACGGCGTTAAGTAGTGCGCGGTCGTTATTTTCAGCGCGGCCCCGTCGCGTAACGGATCGAGTTCTTGCATGACGCCTTTCCCGAAGGTCTGCGTGCCGATCAGTTCGGCGGCGCGGTCGTCTTGAAGGGCGCCGGCGGTGATCTCCGATGCCGATGCGGT
>JAJXXM010000197.1 GCA_021781095.1 bacterium | reverse complement strand
AGACGAGTGTCGCTGGCGAGCATCGTATCGATAGCGAGCGTTCCGACCTCGAGCTGCGCGGCGATCTCGCGCCCGCGATCGACGTCGCCGGCGAAAACCGTCGCTCCGAGCCCGAAGCGCGACTGATTCGCCAGCGCAATCGCATCTTCGGCGCTCTCGGCGCGAACGAGCGCGGCAAGCGGTCCGAAGGTCTCCTCATCGAATGCCGGCATGCCGGGGCGTACCTCGCCCAGTACGGTCGGCGCATAATAATTCCCCGGTCGGTCGAGCGCGTGTCCACCGAGCAGCAGATGCGCCCCGGCATCGATACTTGCGCGCACCTGGCGATCGAGTTCGGCCCGAAGATCGGCGCGGGCCATCGGCCCAACCTCAGTTGTTTCTTCGTAGGGATCGCCGATGCGTAATGCTGCCGCAGCGGCGGTAAAGCGCGAACTGAATGGTTCGTAGAGCGCGCTCTCGATGATGAAACGCTTTGCGGCGATGCAACTCTGCCCGGCATTCTGAAATCGCGATGCGATGCCGGTGCGGACGGCCTCATCGAGATCGGCGTCGGCGAGAACGATAAAAGCGTCGCTGCCGCCGAGTTCGAGGACGACTTTTTTGAGCGCGGCGCCGGCGGCCGCTGCGACGACGCGCCCGGCGCGCTCGCTTCCGGTGAGGGTGACGGCGGCGATACGTGGGTCGGCGATCGTCCGATCGGTGCACGCGTCGTCGATATCGAGCGCCGTGAGAACGCCCTCGGGGAGCCCGGCTTCGCGCGCGATGCGTTCGAAGGCCTCACCGACGCGCGCCGTGATCGGCGCGTGTTTGAGCGCGACGGCATTGCCGACGGCGAGTGCCGGTGCGATCGCGCGCGCGACTTGCCAATACGGAAAATTCCACGGAACGATTGCCAGAAGCGTACCGAGCGGACGATATTCGATTGCCGCCTGCAAATCGTCGTCGAGGATCTGCGTGCGCGTCGCGAGTTCGCGCGGCGCGACCTCGCTATAATAGCGAAAAGCGGAGGCCGACTTGACGATCTCGGAGCGAGCCTGCGCGACCGGTTTGCCCATCGTTGCGGTCGCCAACCGCGTGAGCGTCGGCTCCTCGCGGAGGAGTACGTCGGCGATCGCGGCGAGAACGGAGGCGCGGCTCTCAACCGAGCGCGCTGCCCACTCCGCGCCGGCACGCCGAGCGGCATCGAGTTTTGCGTCGAGGAGCGATGCTTCGATCACAGCGAAAAAACGCCGACATCCCATGGGCCGCGCGGACCGGTATAGACGGCGATGAGATGGTGCGGGCGGAGGTAGCGAATTGCGACGCGCTGGATCGTGCGCGGCGTAATGCGTGCGAGTTGTTGCTGCAACGTCGCATAATAATTAGCGGGGACGCTCCCATTGGCGATACTGAGTGCCTGCGCGGCTTGCCCCCCGCTCGATTCCTCTCCGATCAACGCATCGGCGAGCAGGCGCGTCTTCGCCTCTTCGAGCGAGGTCGCGGTGGGAGGAGCATTTTGCATTGCTTCGAGCTGCGTGCGAACGATCCGCACGGCGGCACCGACGTTATTCGGCGAAGCGGCGAACTCTATTTGCAGAGCGCCGCGCGAGCGATCGGCCTGCAGTTCGCTCGCGACGCTGTAGACGAGACCGCTGCGCTGCCGCAGCGCTTGCCAGAGGCGGGATTCAAATGCGCCCTGCGCGCCGAGCAACTGGTTGAGCAAGCGAAATGCGAGAAAGGAGCGACTGTCGAGACCAACCGCCGGTTGACCGAGTTTGACGTAGACTTGGTTGGCATCGGTGATCACGCCGGCGCTCGCTTCGTGCGCGAGCGGCAATGGCGCGAGTTTGGTCTGCGGCCGCGGGCCGTGATTCTTCCACGATCCGAATGCCGCCTCAAGCGTGCGTTCGACGATACGCGGCGCGATATCGCCGGCGACGGCGATCGATGTGAGGTCGGGTCGCCACGCTGCACGAACGTACGCGAGAAGATCGGCGCGATGAATCGAAGAGATCGAGGTGCGCGTCGGAATGCGTAGCGCGGGGTCGCCCGGTGGAAGGAGCATTTTGTTGTACGCTTCGTCGGCAAGGACGCTCGCAATATGCGAACGTGTGCCGACGCTGTTTGCGAGTTGCCCGCGCTCCTGGTCGAGCCAGGGTTGCGCGAAGGACGGATGGCGCTCGCCGTCGGCGAGAATGCCGGTGAGGCGCGCAAAATCTTCGATCCGCCCGCGAGCGCTGAACGAGCTCCCGAAATTGATGCTTGCACCCATATCTTCAATCGTTTCGGTGCGCCGCTCGAACGGCATCGAGATGCTCCCGAAGTTCGCAAGATCGGCGGCCAGGCTCGCGATTCCAACGAGCGCATTCGGTTCGAGGCTCGGTACCGATGCGATCTCTCCTCGCAGGACGAAGGTTGGACGGTCGGGCTTATATTGCACCACGATATGGATGCCGTTCGGCAACGTGAATTGCACCGGTTTGAGGACGCTCTTCGCTTGCGAAGGCTTCCGAATCGCGCGAGCGATCCAGGCCGGTTCCCGAATTACGCCCTGCGGGGCGCGCGCGGTAAAATTATCGCTGGCGGTCGTGCTGGTCGCCGTGCCGGTTCCGCCGGGTTTGTCGCTGGGGCTCAAACGCCCGATCACATTGGGCGTGCGCAGATAACGGCGCGCGACGGCGAGCAGCGAACTCGGCGTGATCGAAGCGAGGCGAGCATCTTCAGCGCCGATTTTTTCGCCGACGACGCCGTAGGTGTAGCCCGCGAGGTCGCCGATGCCGACGATCGAATCGCCGGCCTCGACGCGTTGCGCGATGGTAATGCGCTTGGCCGTGCGCACGAGGCTCGC
>JAJXXM010000071.1 GCA_021781095.1 bacterium | reverse complement strand
CGTGAGTTCGAACACCCTCGTCGACCAGCGCCCCTTCTACTTCTCGCATATCGAAGTCGATCCGAGCAATCCGAACACCGTCTACACGGCGTCGACCTCGCTCGCCGAGAGCACCGACGGCGGCCTGCATTTCAAGGCGATCGCGCAGAACGTACACGGCGATTTTCACGCGATCTGGATCGCGCCGAACGATGCTCAACGCATGATCGTCGGTGAAGACGGCGGCTACGCGCTCACCGTCAACGGCGGACGCACCTGGGCGTTCTGGGCGAATCTGCCGATCGGACAGTTCTATCGCGTCGGTTTGGGCAACGACAATCCATATACGATCTGCGGCGGTTTGCAAGATAACAATTCGTACTGCGGTCCGTCGAACTCGCTCGATATGGCCGGTATCACCAACGCCGCATGGTACGCCGTCGTCTACGACGACGACGGCCAGTGGGCGATTCCCGCTCCGTATGACTCCAATATCATCTGGTCCGACGGCCAAGACGGCGCGCTCTTCCGCTTCAACCGCCGTTCGCGCGAATATACGTTTGCGGAGCCGTATTTTACGAGCGTCCAGCAAGATTACAACATCGCTTCGAGCCCGTATCGCTTCAATTGGGAATCGCCGATCGGTTTTGCACCGTGGAGTTCGCACACGATTTGGTTCGGCGGCAACGTCGTCTTTCAAACCACCGATCGCGGCCTCACCTGGAAAGCGATCAGCCCCGATCTAACCCGGAACGATAAAGCGCACCAGGGGCCCTCGGGCGGCCCGATCACGCACGATGTCACCGGTGCCGAGTACACCGATACGATCCTCGATATCGAAGGCTCGACGCTCTCGCGCGGCGAGATTTGGGTCGGCACCGATGACGGATTGGTGCAACTCACACGCGACGACGGCAAGCACTGGAAGAACGTCACACCGCCCGGTGCGAACGCCAACGGCCGCTTCGAAACCGTTGCGCCGTCGCCACTTCAGCGCGGCACGGCCTACGCCGTGGAAGATTCGCATCTCGTCGGTGATAATGCACCGGAGGTCTGGGTCACCAACGATTACGGTGCCCATTGGCGTTCGATCATCGATGGATTGCCGCACGATCTCTGGACGCGTTCCATTCGCCCCGACATCCACAATCCGAACATGGTCTACCTCGGAACCGAGGAAGGCGTCTGGGTCTCCTACGATCGCGGCGCGCATTGGCAGAGCCTGCGGAACAACATGCCGCCGGTCTCGGTGCGCGACATCCGCATTCAGCAGCAATTCGACGACCTTGTGATCGCCACGCACGGCCGTTCGATCTGGGTACTCGACGATCTGCGCCCGCTGCAAGAGTTACCGCAAGCGGTCGCGGCGGGAGCGAAACTCTTTGCGCCGCGCACCTCGTATGAATACAACCTCACCAATAATACCGAGGGAACCTACACCAACTATGCAGCGGCGAATCCGCCCTACGGCGTACCGATCAGCTACTATCAAGCCAAGCCGCAGGCGCACGTGCCGATGCTGACGATTCTCGATGCGTCGGGTCATGTCGTGCGAACGCTCAAAGGCACGAATCTCGCGGGGATCAACCGCATCGTTTGGGACTTCACGACCACCCCGCCGGTGAAATGGAGCGGTGCGGCCAACCCGGCATTCGCCGGCCCGAGCGAGGGCGCGACGGTGGTGCCGGGAACTTATGCCGTGCGCATGACGCTCGGTGGGCGCACCTTCGTGCAGCGCTTCGCGGTGAAACCCGATCCGAAGGCAACCGAGACGCTCGCGCAGATGCGCGAAAGTTATAACGCCTTTGCACACATCAACAACCTCTACTCCAGCGTCGACACAATGCTCGATCACCTCGACCGGGTCGGGAAGACGCTTGCCGCCGAGCCGAAGCTCACCGGCGCCGCCGCAGCGGCACTTGCAAAGGCGCGCAGCGGTCGCACCGCCGTAATGGCCCAACTCACCGCGAACTACACCAATAGCGAGGATTCCGTCTCGCGCCCCGGCGCCTTACGCGAAAATCTCGATGGAGCGCTGAGTTCGCTGCAATCGTTCCCGGTGCAGGGCATCATCACCCAAGCGGCCGCGCAGTTCTATGCGCGCATCGAGAGGGAGTATCGCTCCGCACGCAATGCATACAACGCATACGTACGCTCGATTCCCACGCTCAACGCGCACCTGCGCGCGACGCGAGCGCATGCGTTACCGGTGATCCCGACGGAGCCCTGATGTAGATTGAGCGCGTCCTCGCGGTCGCGCTCAGGCATTCTCCACGGCAATGCGATCGGCAAGTAAACGCTCGACCCGGGCGCGCGCACTCCAGTAGAGCGCGTCGTTCGGGCCGTGCATCGCGGCAGCGGTATGGAGTTCGTCCTGCGCTTCCTGTAAGGGGCTTTCGCGCAGATTCTGCGCGGCAATATAGTGCGTCAAGCTCGAAGGCATGTGCAGAAAGTTTTCGAGCAGCTCGCGCCACGGACTCAGGCTCACCAGTTGCAGATGCCAGAGCATATTGGTCGCGAAGGCTCCGAGCGCCGTCTTCGGTTGCGTTCGATCGACCGCGAGCGTAAAGTGTTGCTTCCACTCCGCCAATTCCTCGACGCGCATCGGCGATGCGATGGCGAAACCCTGTCCCATATTCGCATTGAGGATGACCGCGGCTTCGACCAAACCGTCGTTTTCAAGCCCCTCGACGGTGACCGGAATGCCGAAATCATGGCTTAAACGCGTGAGGTAGTGGATGAAACCCAACGCCTTGCGCGGCGTCTGCGATGAATTGCAGACGAGCCCTTGATCGATCTTCATTTCATCGAAGGTGATGCGATCCATACGCAGCAGCGAGCTATAGCCG
>JAJXXM010000408.1 GCA_021781095.1 bacterium | reverse complement strand
TTAAGAACGGTCAGCCCGATCGGGCGACCTTCGCGGATCGCCTCTTCGACGAGCCGGATGCCCGGCTTTTTTACAACCGCAAGCGGAATGACGGTGTTGGGGAACAGCACGGCCTCCTGCAACGGCAGAATTCCGAGCCTCCCGGCGGGGACGATGGGTTTCGCTTTCGCGGCCATATTAGATGACGATCCTTTGCACGATGATCCGCACGTCGTTGCGCGCGGTCGGAATATACGCAGTCGCTGCGATGGGCAGCACGATGGTGAGCAATCCGTCGAGGTATGTCGCCGAGCTTCGTTCGATATCGACCGGGACGGGCAGGTCGAGTTCGCGGCCGAATTCACCGAAGGCGATCTCTTTGAGTACGAACGAGCCGCGACGTTGCGGCAGCGTGTCGAAGCGGCGACCGGCGATCGACAGGCGCTCCGCCTCAACCGTTAAACGCAGCGTCTCCGGGGCGACACCGGCAACCTCGAGCGTCACGACGATCGCCCCTCGCTCTTCGTCGAGGAAAGCGTCGGCATTCGGTTCGAATCGCCCGCATCGCCCGCGAATTACAAACTCCATCGCACCCTTAACCCCGGCCCTTAGCAGTCGGATGCATCAAGTGCTAACCCGTCAGAGGCGCGGATCGGGGAGCTGGCGGCCCGATGGCCAGGCCACGCACGGATCGATCCGTACCCGAAGTGCCGGGAGAGCGCTTGCTTGCACTTGAACCGGGAAAAACTGCCGATAGTGCGTCGCAACGCCGAAACGCATCTGCGGTGGGAAGACCGTCTCGGTATCGGCCGGAAGCCGCGAGGCGGCGAGCACGAGATTGATCGCCCGCGAATCGGCAGCCGACATATAATCGGGGGTACGCTGGCCAAGCCAAGTCGTGCCGTCCTGGAGCGTGTAGAGAAAGCCGATCACCTCGCCGGGCATCATGGAATCGGTCGAAACGACCTTATCGATACGGACGATCTGATTCCCGACCGTTACCGGTGCGTGGAGATCGACCGGTACGGCGCGCGGGGAGTCCAGGCAAGGGCCGTTGTCGAGCGTATCGCTGGGCAATGGTGCCAGCGGCGGCGCCGCCATGACCGGCGGCTGCGTCGGAATTGCGGTCGGCGTCTGCTGCGGGGCAAACGCGAGGAGAAGAGCGAGCGCTTGAATCGGTTGCATGATCGCCTCATTCGCCGCGTGCAGGCGAAACCTAGGCGGGACGCGCAGGTTGTTCGGCGATGAACGACGTCGCCGCCATGACCGCGTACGGGGAGCGCGGACGCTCCCCGATCCTCTTCCTCCACGGGCTGCGTTTAGGCAAGGTGATATGGGCGCGGCACGCAGCGGCTCTCGCCGACCGATATTACATCGTTGCCATCGATTTGCCGGGGCACGGCGGGCGTGTCGACGAGCCGTTCGACGGCGCGCATGTGAACGCCGCAATCGAAGCGGCGCTCGAAGCCTGCGCCACTCCCCCACTCGTCGTCGGTTATTCGCTCGGCGGATTCGTTGCGGTGCCGTATTTTTCACAGCATCTCGACGCGAGCCGAGCGCTATTGCTCGCCGGCTCGACCTACGATTTCGACGGATGGAAACGACTGCCGTTTCGTATGATGGCCCAGGCGATGGGCGCACTTCCCGATCCGCTCTACCGTTCGATCGCCTCGCTCTCGTTACGCGCCGTGGTCGGCGAAGAGTGGGCGCGCGAGATCGAAAAAATTCCGTTCGACCCCCGCGTTCTCGATTCGACGAGCGAGATCGCCGTGCACGGGATGCGCCAGAGCGACCTCATCGCGTCGTACGATCGCCCCGTTCTCATCGTTAACGGCGAATTCGATCTCATTTTTCGTACCGATGAATCGCGCTATCTGCGAAATGCGCCCCATTCGCGCCGTGAAATCATCGCCGCGTCCGATCACGCCGCGCCGCTTCGCGAAAACGCGCGTTTCACAGCAATCGTGCGCGCGTTCGCCGACGAGGTTTTCGCGCCCATGCAACCAACGAGCGCAGCCGAGGGTCCCGTAAAGTGATGAAAGCAACCGTCTATCACGGCACCCGCGACGTGCGCCTCGAGAGCGTCCCCGATCCCTCGCTCCGCGAGGCGACCGATGCGATCGTGCGCGTCACACGCGCGGCGATCTGCGGAAGCGATCTTTGGTTTTATCGCGGTGTCGTCGAACGCGAACCCGGCGAGCGTACCGGCCACGAATTCATCGGCATCGTTGAAGACGTCGGCGCCGCCGTGCGCAACGTGAAGCCCGGCGATGCCGTGATCGCTCCGTTCGCGATCGGCGACGGAACGTGCGCGTATTGCCTTCAAGGTTTGCACACGTCGTGCGAACACGGAAGTTTTTGGGGCGACGATGCAAACGGCGCGCAAGCGGAATTCGTGCGCGTTCCATACGCCGACGGCACCCTCGCCGTGATGAACGAAGCGATGCGCGATAACGACGAATTGCTCGCCGACGCGGCGACGCTGTGCGATGTTATGGCGACCGGCCATCACGGAGCGACAACGGCGGGTGCGGGGAACGGCGGAACGGTCGTCGTCGTCGGTGACGGCGCCGTCGGCCTCTGCGCGGTACTCTCCGCCGCGCGCGTCCATCGCGCCGAACGCGTGATCGCGGTGGGCCATAATGCCGCTCGCTTGAAGATCGCCGCGGATTTCGGCGCGAGCGATTGCCTCGACTCGCACGACCCGCAGACACTCGATCGCCTCCTGGAGATGACCAAAGGCGGAGCCCCCTCGATCGTCGAGGCGGTCGGCAACGAAGAGAGTTTTAACCTCGCCATCGCCGCTGCGCGACCCGGCGGAACGGTCACCTATGTCGGCGTTCCACATAAC
>JAJXXM010000446.1 GCA_021781095.1 bacterium | reverse complement strand
CAACCTACTCGGCGTGACAACACGCTACTCGGCGTGACAGCATACGACCGCGCAGGCGCGGCAAGCGCTGCGCACCGCCGCCTCGATACGCCGCTGCGCGGCTACTCGGCGTGACAGCACGCTACTCGGCGTGACAGCACGCTACTCGGCGTGACAGGGCTCGCCGAGCGCGCGCTCCATCTCGACGTGGAGGATTCCGGCGTCGAGAAACTCCGCCCCATGCGCAATAAAATCCGCACGCTCGTAGAATCCGCGAGCGTGCGTTTGCGCGTGGAGTACGACGCGCGAAAAGCCGCGCCGCTGCGCCTCGTCGACGAGCGCATCGAGCAGCGCGCGGCCGATACCGCGCGCACGATACGCTGCAAGCACCGCCATGCGCCCGATCTGCACCGCACCATCGGGGCGAACGAAGAATCTTCCGGCGGCAACGGGGCGCCCGTCGAGTGCGATGAGCGCGTGACAGGCGCTCGCATCGCTGCGATCGTGCGCGTCGATCTCCTCTTCCTCGGGAACCCCCTGCTCGCGCACGAAGACCGCGCGCCGCACGGCGAATGCCCGCGCGATGCGTTCGTTATCCTCAACACCAAAGAGCTCGACCGTCATGACGGCGAACTTCCGCCCCCATGGCCGAACTCTTCTCGCTTGCCGTCGACGCGCGCGTCCTCGCCGGCGATACGCGCGGCATCGGGCGCTATGCCCGCGCGATTCTCCGTCGCCTCGTCGCGCGCGAGGATATCGCCCTCACGCTGCTGCTTCCGGAGCGCTTTCCGTGGCTGCGCAAAGGCAGCCTCACTGCGGCGCTCGGCTCGCCGCGCTTCCGGCTCGCCGCTCGCCCGCCGCGCGATGCGCAGTTGCTCTGGCACCCGGCGAACGGGACGTTCTTCTCCGCCGCGGGGCTCGCATCGGTCGCGACGATTCACGATGCGGTGCCCTTTCGCTATCCCACTGAGGATCTCGCCGCGCGCACGCGCGAGCAAACGCCCTTTCTCCGCAGCGTTGCCGAATCGCAGCAGTTTATCGCGGTCTCGCATTTCGGTGCATCGGAGCTCACCGATGCATTCGCGATCGCGCCGGAGCGCATTGCGGTGATCCCGCACGGTGTCGAGCGAAGCTTCAACCCCGGCGATACCGCTGCGCTTCCCGGCCCGTTGCGCGCGGGTGGCTACCTGCTCTTCGTCGGCGATCCCGGCACCGAACGACGCAAGAATTTTTCGCTGCTCGTTGCGGCGCATGCCGCTGCATTCCCGAACGGCTCTCCGCCGATAGCGGTCGCCGGCTCACGCGCGCCGAGCTATGCCGGCGCGCAGTACCTCGGTGAGATTCGCGACGATATCCGCGGTGCTGAGAACGCGACCTTGCGTTCGCTCTACCGCGGCGCGCGCGCGCTCTGCGTGCCCTCGCTTCACGAAACCTTCGGCATGCCGGGAATCGAAGCGATGGCCTGCGGTACGCCGGTGATCGCCGCGCGCGCGAGCTGTCTGCCCGAGATTTACGGCGAGGCCGCGCTCTTCGCACCACCCGATGATCCGCGCGCGTGGAGCGACGGCTTACAACGCATCGTCACCGACGATGCCTACCATGCCGAACTACGCGAACGCGGCCTCGCGCAGGCCGCGCAGTACGATTGGGATCGCAGCGCCGAAGCGCATCTCGCGCTCTTTCGACGCATTGCCGACGGCGATCCGAACGCCGCATGAGCGGGCGCATTCGCCGCGTGCATCTCGCCACCGGTCTGCTCCGTCGCGGCGATGCCGTTCTTCTCGTCGCCTCGCAGTACGCGCTTCCAACGACACCGCTCTGGGGGCTTCCCGGCGGGCATCAACGCGGGCGCGAATCGCTCGCGCACTGCGCCGAACGCGAGTGTTACGAAGAGACCGGCCTGCGCGTGCGCTGCGGCGAGCTCCTCTATACCAGCGAGAGCTACGACGGTGACACGCAGTATCTCAACAGCACGTTCGTCATCGAAGGAGCGGGGATCCCGCGCCTGCCCGAACGCGATGCTCATGTCGTCGCCGTCGAGTTCGTTCGGATCGTCGATCTCGCCGCGCGCATCAGCGTTGCCGTCGTGCGCGAACCGCTGTTAGCGGCGCTGCGCAACCCGGGGGAACGCCGCTATTTTTTCTTCCCGTCGGTCGACGTCAGCGTGCGATATGGGCGGTCGCGCCATTCGCGCCCCTCTAAAACGTGAGCGATGACATCGACGGGCTCTCCGCCGACCGTCGCACCGCGCGGCAAGAGCGTATCGCGCGTGAACCCTAAGCGTTCGAGTACCGCGATCGAAGCAAGGTTTTGCGGCACGCAATAGGCGCAGACGCGCTGGAGACGAGCGATGCCGAAGGCTTCGTCGAGCAATGCGCTCACCGCTTCGGTTGCAAAGCCTCGCCCGCGAAATTCCGCGAGCAGCGTGTAGCCGACTTCACCGGCCCCCGGCTCGCGTTCGGGAATGCGTAGCGATATCCAGCCCGCGTGTTCGCCGCTCTCGCGCACGACGACGAGCCATTCATAGCGCCCGTGCTGCCCGGAGCCCAGGTGCAGCGGACGGCGCGAGACGCTTTCGACGAAGGCCGTCAAACGGAGCCCCGGAAGATCCTGATAGGCACGCAGATCCGCGGCTTGGAGGATCTGCCAGAGTCGGTCGGCGTTGAGCGCGGTAACCGGTTCGAGCCGGAGACGCTCCGTCAGCATCACCCGCAACGGAGGAACCCCTTGTCGACGCGCGCGTCGCGCGTGAAGGTGGCAACGGAGGGTTGACGATGATTCCGATTGCTACAGCCTATCATTCCGACGGTCGCTGCGAGGTCGCGTTTACCGGGCGCGTCATCGATGCACCGC
>JAJXXM010000140.1 GCA_021781095.1 bacterium | reverse complement strand
GTAATCGAGCCATTTCACCGGAAGCCCCGCGGCTTCGGCGACGACCGGATCGAACGAGGCGAAGAGCATGTCGCGATAGGCGAGCATCGCGGCGACGAAGACGGCGGCTCCGACCACGACGATAAAGATGAGATCGCCGCGCGTCACCGACAAGATATCGCCGAAGAGAAAGCTCTGCAGATCGAGCGTATATCGGGTCTGCCGACTCATCAAAAAGATGCCCAACGCAAAGGCCGCGGTGAAGAGCACGCCGATCGAGGTATCGAGCGAGACCTTCCCCTTGCGGTGAACGAACCCGATGCCGAGCGCGGTAAGAACGGCAACCACCGCGGCGCCGAGTTGGTAATCGATGTTGCGCAGATAGGCGATGACGATGCCGGCGAACGAGGCGTGCGCGAGCCCATCGCCGATGAACGCGAGCTTCCGCAGGACAACGTAGGTGCCCATCATCGAACAGAGGGCGCCGACGATGAGCGCGGCCACGAGCGCGCGTTGCATGAACGGATACGCGAACGGCGCGAGCACGGCGTGCATCATACGCGGACCTCGGGATGCGCTTCGTGCCCTTCGTGCGGATCGTGATCGACGCGCAAATGGCCGTGCGTGTGCGTGTGTTCGCGAATCGCCGCGTAGGCCCCCGAGGCCGCGACTTCATCGGGCGTTCCCAGTGCGAGCATGCGGCGATCGAGCACCATCAAGCGGTCGAACCATTCGTTGACGCGTTCGAGATCGTGCGTGGTCATCAGCACGGGGGTTCCGCGCGCGACGACGCCGCGCACCACGTGGCGGAGCGCTTCTTCGGTTGCGGCATCGACGCCGGTGGTCGGTTCGTCGAGCAAGAGCAGGCGCGGCTGTTGCGCGAGCGCGCGTGCGATAAAGGCGCGTTGTTGCTGCCCGCCGGAGAGTTCGGCGATATGGCGCCCCGCCATCGCGCTCATGCCGACGGCCTCGATCGCTTCATCGACGAGCGCGCGGTCTGCGGGCCCGAAACGCCGCCACCACGGCAAGTGCGCGAAGCGTCCCATCGCGACGACATCGCTGACCGTCGCCGGGAAGCCCCAATCGACCGCCTCCACCTGCGGAACGTAGGCGATGCTGCCGCGCGGCAAGCGGCGCGGCTCCGTACCGAAGACGCAAATGCTGCCGCGTTCGGGACGGAGCAGCCCCGCAATGGTTTTGAGAAGAGTCGATTTCCCCGAGCCGTTGGGGCCGACGATGCCGAGCGCCTCGCCGTGCTCCACGCAGAGATCGATCGATTCGAGCGCGCAAAACGCATCGTAGGAGACGCGCACTTTATGCAGTTCGACATCGCAACTCATTTCAGCGCGCGCACCAATTGTTCGGTATTGTAGCGCATCATCGAAAGATAATCGTGGACGGCGGCGCGGTGCCCGATCGAATCGTCGTAGAGATCGGTGACGACGTGAATATCCGCACTGCCGGCAAAGGCGTGCGCGAGCTTCGCGCTGTATTCCGGTTCGGCGAAGACCGCACGTACGTGGAGCGCGCGTGCGAGGGTGACGAGCTCGGCGAGGCGGCGTGGATTCGGCTCCTGGCCGGGAGCCGGAACGAGCGAACCGACAATATCGATGCCGAAGCGCTTCGCGAAATAGGGCCATGCATCGTGAAAGACGATCAGTTGGCGCCGCGCGGGAGGGATGCCGGCGATCTGCGAGCGGATCCACGCGGTGAGCGCATCGAGTTTCGCATCGTAGGCAACGGCGTTCTTTTTGAATGCCGCTTCGTGCGCCGGATCGATGCGCACGAGCGCGGCGAGAATTTTCGCAACGTAGGTTTTCGCGAGAACGGGATCCATCCAGAGATGCGGATTCCCGCCGACGACCGGCATGCCGTCGGTGATGACGAGCACGCGCGAACGCGGCACGCCGGCACCGCGCACCAACCGGTCGACCCACGCATCGATCCCCGTGCCGTTCTCGACGACGAGTTGCGCGCCGCTCAAGACGGCGATGCTCTGCGGCGTCGGCTGAAAGGTCTCGGGTGAGGCGCCGACCGGGACGATGTTTCGCGCGCGAACGTACCGACCGCCGACGCCGTTCACGAAAGAGTTGAGCGTTGAGAACGTGGTGACGACGTCGATCGGTACCGGCCCGGCGCTCCCCGCTGGTGAGGGCGACGATGCGGAGGATGCGTGTCCGTTGCATGCGGCGACCGCGAGAAGCGCGAGAAGCGCGAATGCGCGCGGAATTAAACGCATGAGCGACACTTTCCGTGAAATTCGAGTGAATGGTCGTCGAGTTGAAAACCGTGCAGCGAATGAAGGCGGTCGACGAAATTATCGAGCGCGCTGCACGCGACATCTTCGACGCGGCCGCACGAACGGCAGATGGCGTGGTGATGGTGGCCGTTATCGCAGGACATAAAGGTCGCCTCGCCGCGGTCGTTCAGACGGAGCGCCGCCTCGCCTTTCGCAGCGAGTCGCTCGAGGGTGCGATAGACGGTCGCCCGCGAGACCGGCGTGCCCGCCTCGTCGAGGCGCGTGCAGAGCTCGCTCGCCGAGAAAAAGCGAGGCTCGGCGCGCAAGATGCGCGCGATCGCCTCCCGGGGGCGGGTCTCGTATTCGGTTTCCACGTCGGGGCGGTTTTGAGACCGAGTCTCAAATCCCTTCCAGCCTACCGAGCCGACGCTTCTGCGCCGTCCCCCGCGCCGGCGCCCGGCGTACGGCAAAATGCTTTGACAGGGCCAACCGCTCCTGCGTAGAATCGAGCCCGGCGCCCTTGGGGATGTAGCTCAGCTGGTAGAGCACTTGCTTCGCATGTAAGGGGTCAGGAGTTCGAGTCTCCTCATCTCCACCACGTCTAAAAGCCTTGTT
>JAJXXM010000364.1 GCA_021781095.1 bacterium | reverse complement strand
CGCGGTCAGGTCGCCGCGTCCCATCGCTTCGAAAACCGTGACGCAGCGATTGATATTGCGCAACAGTCGCATACGCAGCAGCGAAAACGCGATGACGACGACGATCAACGCGAACACCGCGCCGGCAATGAGCACCGCAAGCGCGGTATTCTTCGCTTGAATCAACGCCGCATAACGAATATCGGCCGCGCGATTGAGTGCTTCGAGAACGGCGCGTCCGTCGGCGTTTTGTAATGAGTATGCGTCGGCGAGCGAGCTTTGGAGTTGGACCAACGCTTCGGCTTTTTTCCCTTGCTGCAGCAGGCCGATCGTAGCAAGCGATGCGAAATCGTACGCTCCGGCGCTCTTTGTGAACGCCGCGACTTGTTTGCTGGTGCTGGAATCTTTGCCGGTCAGCTTCGCGAGGGTCCGTTCGTCTTTCGGAAATTTGCTGACGAGTTCAACTGCGGATTTTAACGCTGCTGCTGCTCGTACCGGATCGGTATTCGTTGCGGCTTCGAGCGATGCGGCTCGTAAACCGTTCGCATCGTCGGCGACGCGCGCGTATGCAAGTTCACCTTTGACAATTTTATCGTGCAAGGTTGCGGCTTGCGTCGCGATGCTATTCGTGACAACGAATGCTGATGGAATCACCAGCAACACAACGCCGAAGACGATAATCGCTGAGATCACGAGGCCGCGCTCGATTGAGGTTCGCTTCTGGCTCATCCCGGGCAGGCTTCGTCCTAGTCGCGGCGTTCTCCTCAAGAGGAGCGGCGCGAGGAGGCGCCAAGATGCTCGAGGCAGGTATTTTCGGCAGGGATAGTAGGGGTTCTCCCCCGTTAGCCCAATATATGGTGGATACCGGCGTTAATATTTTAGGATGTGAATGAAACAAGGGACGCTCTGCGGCCTCGATATCGGCACCACGAAAACGTGCGTGGTCGTTGCTGCCGAAGGGGCCAACGGCCTGGAGATCCTCGGCTTCGGCGAAGCACCCTCCTTGGGGATGCGCCGTGGCGTTGTGGTCGACCTCGAGCAGACGGTGAAGTCGATCGAAGCGGCGACCGAAAAGGCAGAGCGGATGTCCGGAGTTCACGTCGAGGAAGCGATCGTCGGCATCACCGGCGAGCACGTTCGCAGCGTCAATAACCGCGGCGTCGTCTCGGTGGCGAATGACGACCGCGAAGTCGAAGCGATCGATGTCGAGCGCGTCGTCGACGCGAGCAAGATCATTAACGTCCCAAGCGATCGTCAGATCGTACACGCGCTGCCGCGATTTTTTACCGTCGATGGACAGGACGGCATTGTCGATCCCGTCGGCATGGCCGGTGGGCGGCTCGAAGTCGACACCCACATCGTCACCGCGGCGAGTAGTTTCCTCTCCAATGTCCTCAAGTGCGTTCACCGCGCCGGCATCGAATCGGCCGGGGTCGTTTTCGAGCCGCTTGCGAGCGCCGCGGCGACATTGCTGCCCGAAGAGCAGCATGTCGGCGTCCTGCTGCTCGATATCGGCGGGGGAACGACCGATATCGCCGTCTTCACCGGTGGGAGCGCGATCTATACCGCGACGATCCCGGTCGGGGGGCAGATCCTGACCAACGACATTTCGCTTGGGCTCAAGACCTCGCTTGCCCAGGCACAGGAGGTCAAGCATCGTTTCGGCATCGGCGACGAACAGGGCGGCGCGGCGCGCACGTTCTCGGTGCAGTCGCTTGACGGGCGTTCGCAGCGCGAGGCGAACACGCAGGAACTCAACTCGATCGTCGTCCCACGCGTTCTTGAGACGCTGCGGATGGCGCGCGCGAAGGTGATCGAGAACGTGCCGCGCGACCTCGTCATCGGCGAGGTTGTGCTCACGGGAGGCGGCGCATCGTTGCCTGGGCTCGAGGCACTCGCAGAAAAAACATTCGAGGCGCCGGTACGCATCGGCGTTCCGGCAAATCTCGCCGGAACGATCGACGCCTTGGCTTTTCCGCAATATGCGACGGCGATCGGACTCGTACTCTTCGCGCGCAAGAGCGAGCTTGCCGGTGTCGAATCGGCGCGGAACGGATCGCTCATGACTCGGCTACGCGGCTGGCTCGCGGCGCTGTGGAACTAGATCTCTTTCATACGGAGGAAACGATGGCTGAAGCAAAACGCTATGTCCCCGAGCACGCCGCGACGATTCGCGTTATCGGCGTCGGCGGGGGCGGATGTAACGCGATCAATCGCATGATCGAAGCGGGTTTGACGGGCGTAGATTTCTTCGCCGTCAATTCCGACGTTCAAGCATTGCGCAATTCGTTGACCGAGAACACCGTGCAGATCGGTACGGGAATGTCGCGCGGACTCGGCGCGGGTGCGAATCCGACGCTCGGTCGCGATGCCGCCGAAGAATCGCGCGAGGATCTCGCGATGATCGTCGACGGCGCAGATCTCGTCTTCATCGCGGCGGGAATGGGTGGCGGAACGGGCACCGGCGCGGCGCCGGTTCTCGCCGAACTCGCACGTGAATCGGGAGCGTTGACGATCGCGGTGGTGACGAAGCCCTTCGCTTTTGAAGGTCGCAAGCGCATGGAGGCCGCCGAACGCGGTATCGCTCAGCTCGAATCGAAGGTCGACACGCTGATCACGATTCCCAACGAACGAATCTTCCAGGTCATCGAGAAGAAGACGCCGTTGAACGAAGCCTTCAGTTTCGCCGACGATGTCTTACGGCAAGGTATCGCCGGGATCAGCGATCTTATCACGCAACCCGGGCTCATCAATCTCGATTTCGCCGACGTCAAAGCGGTGATGACCGATGCCGGAACCGCGATGATGGGAATCGGCGAAGGAACCGGTGAGCACCGCGCCGCCGATGCCGCACAGAAGGCGATCGCCTCGCCGTT
>JAJXXM010000159.1 GCA_021781095.1 bacterium | reverse complement strand
TGCAGCCGTTCATCGCCGGTCTGCAGAGCAAGGCGACGATTCAGGTGAACGATCCGCGCTTCACCGGGCTCTTCCCCACGCCGCCTCCTTCGGCCGCTCCCGCAGCGACCGCCGGTACCGCGACCGCCGCCCCCTCGGCAGCGCCGTCGGCACCGCCCTCGAAAAGCTGATCGCAGCGCAGCGATCCCACTCCGACGAGGCTCCGGTTTCTTACCGGGGCCTCGTCTCGTGTTGCGGCGAAGCCTTTTAACCCTATGCTCGTTCGTATCATCGGGCTCGGCCCCGGCGACCCATCGCTCCTCACCGTCGGTGCGATCGAAGCGCTGAGCTCCTTACCGCGCGTCGTCCTTTTGCTCGCGCCGCCCGCGCTTCGGGAGTCGCTCGCGCAGCGAGCGATCGCCTTCGACGCCGAACCCCTCCACGACGCCGCCGCGATCGTCCGTGGCAGCAGCGACGCGATCGATCGCTTCGTAGACGGGCTCGACGGCGGCGATCTCGGCATCGCCGTGCTCGGCAATCCGTTCGCCGATTTTCCGGGGCTCGCGCAGCTACAGCGGGCGCTCGACGCGCGCGGGGCGCGCACCGAGATCGTCCCCGGTATGGCCCGAGCGACGCTCGCGGCATCGCTCGAAGTCGCGCTCGTTCCGCTGCCGCCGCAAGCGCAGCGCTATACGTTCGCAGAGCTCGTCGAAGTGATGGCGCGCTTGCGGTACGGGTGCCCGTGGGATCGCGAACAGACGCATCGCACGCTCGTCCCCTATCTCATCGAAGAGACCTACGAAGTCGTGGAGGCGATCGAACAGGGCGGCCTCGACGGGCTCTGCGAAGAGCTCGGCGATCTCTTGCTGCAAATCGTTTTCCACGCACAGATCGCGAGCGAGAGCGGCGCGTTTACCGTCGCCGACGTCATCGACGCACTCGCCAATAAGATGGTGCGGCGACATCCGCATGTTTTTGCCGACGCCGTCATCGAAGATGTCGACGCGCAGTGGCGCAGTTGGGAGCGCCTGAAAGCGCAGGAGAAAACCGGGCTCGCGCGCGCGAGTCGGCTCGACGGCATTCCGCAGCATCTCGGCGCGTTGCAACGCGGGCAGCGCATGCAAGAGAAGGCCGCGCGCGTCGGCTTCGACTGGCCGGGCGTCTCCGGGATTCTCGAGAAGCTCGTCGAGGAACTCGGCGAGCTCGCCGAAGCGCGGCGAGCGAAAAACGATGACGAGCACGTCCGCGAGGAGCTCGGAGACGTGTTCTTCACCCTCGTCAATCTCGCGCGCGCGTTGGGTATCGATGCCGAGAGCGCGGTTCGCGATGCGAACGAGAAATTTTATCGCCGCTTCACCTTTATGGAACGGGCGGCCGCCGAACGCGGCGTCGCGCTCGCCGATCTCTCTCTCGACGAACTGGAGGAACTGTGGAAGAGCGCCAAGGGCGGCGTAGCCTGATTCGCCTGCGCATGAGCGCGCACGACGCACACTACGGCGGTAACCTCGTCGACGGCGCGCGCATGCTCGCGCTCTTCGGCGACGTCGCGACCGAATTGTTGATCGCACTCGACGGCGACGAGGGGCTCTTCGTCGCCTACGATAGCGTCGAATTTCTCGCACCGGTCTACGCCGGCGACTATATCGAAGCGACCGGAGAGATCACCTCGGTCGGTACGACGTCGCGCAAGATGCGCTTCGAGGCGCGCAAAGTCGTCGCCGTGCGCGCCGATATCAACGAAAGCGCCGCCGACCTCCTCGACGATCCCATCGTCGTCTGTCGCGCGAGTGGAACCTGCGTCACGCCGAAGTCGAAGAAACGTCGTTAACCCCGCGTGCCGATGATCTCCCAGCAAGTCCTGCTCGTGCTCGCCGTCGGCGTCGTCGGCGTGCTGCATACGATGGTCCCCGACCATTGGGCGCCGATCGCGCTCTTGGCCCGCCGACGCAAATGGTCGCAGCTGCAAGTCGGGCGGGCGGCATTACTCGCCGGACTCGGGCACACCGTTTCCACGCTCGTCATCGCGACGATCGTGTGGGCGGGGGGCATGTACGTGGCGCAACGCTTCGGACACTTGCTCGGCATGCTCTCGAGCGTCGCGCTCGTGGCGTTCGGCCTCTGGATCGCCGTTGCGGGCTGGCGCGAAATGCGCGAGCACGATCGCGCGCACGCGCACGGGCACGCACACGACCACGATCGCGATTCCGGGCGTTCGCGCGGCGCGCTGCTGGTGATTCTCGGCTCCTCGCCGATGATCGAGGGCATTCCCGCGTTCTTCGCCGCATCGCGCTACGGGCTCGGACAACTCATCACGATGTCGGTCGTCTTCGCCGCGAGCACGATGCTGACGTATCTCGCGCTCTGCTTGCTCTCGAGCGCGGGGCTCGCACGCCTGCAGTTCGGCCGTTTCGAACGCTACGGCGAAGTGATTAGCGGCCTCTTTATCGCTCTCTTAGGCGCATTTTTCGCAATCTTCCCCGCAATCTAATCGAGACGTGCGCGCGCTCTTCGCAGAACCCTCCTTCGCGCGCTATTTTCTCGCGCGTCAACTCAGCGTGCTCGCCTATTCCATCGAAGCGGTCGCGGTTGGTTGGCAGATCTACGCGATCACGCACGCCGCGCTCGCCTTGGGCTTCGTCGGCCTGATCCTCTTCGTGCCGCAAGTCGCGCTCGCGGTACCCGCCGGAGTTCTCGCCGACCGCTTCGACCGCCGGAAAATCGTCTTTCTCGCGTCGGTCGGTGAAGCGCTCGGCGTCGCGATCTTCGCCGACCTCGCCTGGCAGCACTCGCACGCGCTCTGGGCCTATGGATCGGCGCTGCTCGTCAGCGGAACCGCGCGCGCGATGAGCGCGCCCGCCGAACGCGCGCTGCTGGTCGGCATCGTCGAGGAGTCGGCGTTCCAGAGCGCCTCCGCATTGAGCAATTCGATCGGGCAACTGCTCACCATCCTCGGGCCGGCGGCGGCGGGTGCGCTCATCGCGCTCTCCACGCCGTTCGCATTTGTCGTCGCGGCGTGTGCGTACGCTGCATCGACGCTCGCCTACGCCTCGCTTCGGCTCCGTTCGCAGCGACATATCGATCCCGGCGAACTCGATCCGATCGGCGGCATCCGCTATTTGCGCGAGCAGCCCGAAGTGCTCGGCGCGATCTCGCTCGATCTTTTCGCCGTGCTCTTCGGCGGCGCGACCGCACTCTTGCCGATCTTTGCGACGACGATCTTGCACGTCGGGCCGGTGGGCTTCGGCCTCATGCGTGCCGCTCCGGGGCTCGGCGCCGCGCTCGTCGCCTGGTACCTCTCGCGTCGGCCGCTCGAACGCGGCGCGGGGCGCGTGCTCTTTTTCTGCGTTGCCGCCTTCGGCATCGCGACGATCGTTTTCGGTCTCTCGAAAAATCTCGCGCTCTCGCTCGTCGCGCTGCTCGCGCTCGGCGGCTTCGACATGGTAAGCGTCGTGATTCGCATGACGCTGGTGCAACTGCGCACGCCCGACCAGCTCCGCGGCCGCGTCAGCGCGATCGAGAATATTTTTATCGGTGCATCCAACGAGTTGGGCGCCTTTGAATCCGGCGTGACCGCGGCGTTGCTCGGTGCCGAAGCCTCCGTCGCGCTCGGGGGAATCGCCACCCTCGCGGTGATTCTCGCGTGGGCGTTCGCCTTTCCGCAGCTCCGCCGGATGGATCGCCTGGAGCGCCCGCGCTAGAGCAGCAGCCAGGCGCCTCTATGTGCTTTTTGTCACAGGAACGAAAAACGAACCTGGGAATCGGCTGAGGGCGTCGGCGGGATCGTCGGCGCATTACTGCACTCATCCATACGCACTAAGGAGACCTCTTGAACGTTCGATCTTCTCGCGTCCTGCGCGGCCTCGGTTCGGCGGCTGCCGCATGCGCGCTCGGCGTCCTGATCGCCGGTTGCGGCGGCGGCGCCGGCTCCTCGGCTCTTCCGACGAAACCGCTCTCGCCCACGAGCGCTTTCAAACCGAAAATTTTCCCCGTCATGCATATCTCGCGCTCGAGCGCGAAGATCGCGATGGCGAAGCTGACGCGCTCGGGAGCGTATTTCTCCCCGATCGTCGGCGGCAAGCCGGTTCGCATTCACACGAAGACCGTCTCGGCGGGCATGAACCTCACCAACAACGGCGGCCCCGTCGTTCCCACGGCGAGCGTCTATAACATCCTGGTGAACTGCCCGGACGAGAGCTGCTGGGGCGGCGATATCTCGGGCTTCGAAAACAGCTTCTTCTCCAGCGATATGATCCACATTCTCGACCAGTACGAAGGACAGTCGGCGACCTATACCGTCGGCGGCGACGTGCCGGTGACCTATAACACGAGCAGTCAACTCGGCGACCAAGATATCGTCAACATCATCTACAACGTCGCCCAGCAGTACGGCACAGGGTACAACGCCGTTTACAACGTCTTCCTCGAGAACGGCGTGCAGCAGTGCAGCCAGAGCGCCGGCGGCTGCTACCTGCAGCAGTACTGCGCCTATCACGGCAGCAACGACTACAGCGATATCGGGCACACCCTCTACACCGTCGAGCCCTACCAAGACGTCTCGGGATGTCAGGTGAGCTCGGTGAGCAACGGCGGACAGTCCCCGAACGGATCGACGATCGATTCGACCTCGTCGACCCTCTCGCACGAACTCTCCGAGACCTTTACCGACCCCGACGTCGCGGTCAATAACCTCGCGTGGTACAACTCCTCGGGCGGCGAGATCGGCGATCTCTGCGCCCCGGCGGCAGGCGTCCCGACGCAGCAGATCTCGCTCAACGGCACCGTCTTCGAAATCCAGGGCGAGTACGACAACAACGTCTCCGATTGCTCGTGGCAATCGCCGTAGCATAGCTGCGGTCGTGGCAATTCGGCGGGGTTCGGTTCGCAAGAGCCGAACCCCGTCGCTATGTCGGTTCTACGTGCGGATACGGCAGCGATTGCAAGCGCGGCCGCCGCGCTCGGCGCCGGAGCCTGCGTCGCCTTCCCGACCGAGACCGTCTATGGGCTCGGTGCGGTCGCCTTCGACGCTCGCGCCGTCGCGCACATCTTCGAAATAAAAGCGCGCCCGACGTTCGATCCACTCATCGTCCACGTGCTCGATGCGGAGATGCTCGCGCGCGTCGCCCGCAAGGTGCCGCCGCTCGCCGCACGACTCGCGGAAAAATTCTGGCCCGGCGCACTCACGCTCGTCCTCGCAAAACGGCCGGAGATTCCCGGAATCGTTACCGCGGGGCTCGAGACGGTCGCCGTGCGCATGCCCGCGCACCCGGTCGCGCGCGCGCTCCTCGCCGCGACGAAGCTGCCGATCGCGGCACCGAGCGCCAATCCCTTCGGGCGCCTCAGCCCGACGAGCGCCGAGCACGTGCGCGCCCAACTCGGCGAGCGCGTCGAGATCGTTCTCGATGGCGGCGCGACACCGTTAGGGATCGAATCGACGATCGTCGCATTCGATCCCGTTCCAACGCTGCTGCGCCACGGCGCAATCGCGCGCGAAGCGATCGAGGCGGAGATCGGTTCGCTGCTCGATGCAACGGCACCGACCGAGGGATCGGCGCCGCAAGCACCGGGGCAATTGCTGCAGCATTATGCGCCGCGCACCCCGATTCGCGTGATCGATCGCCTCCCGCCGCTCGAACGGCGCGCGAATGCCGCCTATCTCGGCTTCCAGCAGGGCGCCGAGGGATACGCCGCGCAGCGCGTGCTCTCGCCCGAGGGGAGCGAGAGCGAGGCCGCCGCACATCTCTTCGAATATCTGCACGAACTCGACGCCCTCGGGCTCGAACGCATCGACGCGGCACGCGTGCCGCAACGCGGCCTCGGCGCGGCGATCGCCGACCGGCTCGCACGCGCGAGCGCACGATGAAGGTGCCGACGGTCGCGACCGACCGCGAGAAACAACGCGCGCTCCTCGCGCTGCTCGTCCTCGCGTTCGCGTGGGGTTTGAATTGGGTCGTCCTCAAAGTCGCCGTCGCGTACGCGCCGCCGTTGGTTTTCGCCGCCGCGCGGATGATCGGCGGCGGCATCGCGCTGCTCGCGCTCTGCGCGTGGCGGGGGCGCGGCGTGCGGCCGCGCCATCTCGCAACCTATACCTGGATCGGGCTCTTTCAGACCGCAGGCTTCATGGGGCTGGTCATGATGGCGATTGCGATCTCGGGTGTCGGCGCGATCTCGACGCTCGCGTATACGATGCCGCTCTGGGTCGCGGTCGCCGGCGCGTTCTTTCTCGGCGAACGCCTGCACCCGTTGCAAATCGTCGCACTCGTGTTGGCGATGCTCGGCATCCTCGCGATCGTCGGCTTCGACCACCTCGGCCGTGCGGGCTACGCCGATGCGCTCGCATTACTTGCGGGGATCGCGTGGGCGGTCGGCGTCGTTCTCACCAAACGGCTCGCCAATCGCACCGAGATCGACGTGATCGAACTCACCACGTGGCAGATGCTCGCCGGCGGCGCCGCGTTAGGGATCGCCGCATTTTTTGTGCCGCACGGCCCGACGCATTACACGCTCGCCTATATCGGCGCGCTCGCCTATAACATCTTTATCGCAACCGCACTCGCGTACGTTCTCTGGGTCTACGTGCTCGATCGCCTGCCGGCGCGCGACGCAAGCATGGGCGTGCTGAGCAATCCTATCGTCGGCATCATCGCCGCGTGGGGCTTCCTCGGCGAGATTCCCTCGGCGAGCGTCGGTTGGGGGATCGCGCTCACGCTCGCCGGGCTCGCATTGATGGCGTACGCCGATCGCTCCGGCGCGCAATGAACGCCGCCGCGAAGGCCCTGCGCAAACGTCTTCCGCGCGCAACCCTCTGCATGTGGGACGATGCGATGCGCGCCGAAGATCCGCTCGCCGCGCTCCGGCGCCAGGAATCGACGCGCATACCCGCGCTGCTGCCGATTCGCCATCAGCGGATGCGCCGCGATCCGTTCAGCTTTCTGCGCGGCTCGGCGGCGATCGCCGCGAGCGACTTCGCCGCACTTCGCGTCACCGGATTGCGCGCGCAACTCTGCGGCGACGCGCATCTGCTCAACTTTGCGGTCTTCTCCACCGCGGAGCGCACGCTCGTTTTCGACCTCGTCGATTTCGACGAGACGCTCCCGGGACCGTGGGAATGGGATATGCTCCGGCTTTGCTCGAGCCTCGTCGTCTTTGCGGCCTCGGTCGGAATACGGAACGACCGCGCGCAGGATGCCGTCGTCGCCGCCGCCCACGCATATCGCGAAGCGATGAACGCGTACGCGCAGCTCGATCCGCTCGCAATTTGGTACGATCGCATCGAGGTGGACGCGCGAATCGCCGATGACGATGCGATGCGTTCCGCCGCCGCGGTGCGGATGCCGACGCTCGCATCGCCGAACGAACGCACGCCGCGCTTCGTCGATCGCCCGCCGCTCTTTCGGCGCCTGCGCCACGCCGACGAACGCGTCGAACTCGCACACGGCATTCTGCGTTCGTATCGGAGCGCGCTCCCCGACGATAGCCGAGCGCTCTTCGACCGCTATCACACCGTCGATATGGCACTCGATATCGTCGGCATCGGCGGCGTCGGCACGCTCTCGCTCGTCGTCCTCTTACTCGCCGGGTCGGAGCGGCCGCTGCTCTTGCAGATACGCGAGGCGCAGCGCTCGACGCTTGAGCGCCCGCTCGGGCTCAGCCGCTTCGCCCACCACGGCGAACGCGTCGTCGCCGGCGAGCGGCTCGTGCAGGCGGCAAACGATCCGTTTCTCGGTTGGACCGGCGACGGCGACCGCGATTTTTATCTCCGCCGATTACCCGACGCGCACGCCTCGCTCGATACGACCGGCGTCCGCGCATCGACGCTGATTCGCTACGCTCGCCCATGCTGCAGCACGCTCGCGCGCGCGCACGCACGTTCCGGCGAGCCGAGTGCGATCGGCGGGTATCTCGGCAATAGCGCCGAGTTCGAGGAAGCGATGCTCCAATTCGCACTCGCCTACGGCGTGCGCTGCGAGCGCGACTACTCCGCGTTCGTCGCCGCCTGCGCGCGCGGCGAGTTTGCTTTCGACGAATAGCGACGCGCGAGCCACATCGCGTTGCCGACGACGAAGAGGCTCGAGGCGCCCATCGCGCCGGCGGCGTAGATCGGCGCGACGATGCCGAACGCCGCGAGCGGCACCAAGGCCGCGTTATAGACGAGCGCCCAGAAGAAATTCATGACGATCGTGCGCATGGTGGCGCGCCCGATCTCGATCGCATCGACGATCGCCGCCGGATCGTCGCGCAACGCCGCCGTTCCCGCCGTCTCCAACGCGACGGCGGCGCCCGCGCCCATCGCCATACCGACGTTTGCGAGCGCGAGTGCGGGAGCGTCGTTGATTCCGTCGCCTAAAAATGCGACCTGCGCGCCGCCCTCGCGCAGTTTGCGAACGAGGTCGCCCTTCGCTTCGGGCAGGAGCTCGGCGTAGACGCGCTCGATACCGCACGCCGCGGCGATCCGTCGGGTGACGCCGAGCGCGTCGCCGCTCGCAAGTGCGACGACGATGCCGCGCGCCTTCAATCGCTCGACCGTGCCGCGTGCGTCGTCGCGAATGGGATCGGCGATGCGTATGCGCCCGAGTGCGGTTCCGTTCTCGGCGACGAAGAGCGCGCTCTCGATGGCGTCGACCTCGGGCGCGTCGGTGAGTGCGACGCCGCGCTCGCGCAAAAATGCCGCGCTCCCGACGAGCACGGCGCTCCCATCGACGGTCGCCGCAAGGCCGCGCCCGCGCACCGCAGTCACGTCGCGTGCGGGTTCGAAGGCGATCGCCCGCGCGCGCGCCTCGCGCACCACCGCTCCCGCGAGCGGATGCGCTGATGAAATTTCGAGTGACGCCGCAAGCGCGAGCAGCCGCGTTTCGTCGGCGGCAAACCCTTCGATGCCGACCACTTGCGGGCGCCCGCGCGTGAGCGTGCCCGTTTTATCGAAAACGACGGTGTCGATGCCCGCGAGTCGTTCGAGCGCATCGGCATCCTTCACCAAAATACCGTGTCGCGCCGCGACGCCGACCCCGGCGACGATTGCGGTCGGCGTCGCCAGGCCGAGCGCGCACGGACAGGCAACCACCAGCACCGCAACGGCGGCGATCAACGCCTCGGTGGGTGCGTGATGTGCGAAGAGCCACCCCGCGAACGTGAGCAGCGCGATCCCCAAAATAATCGGCACGAAGACCGCCGCAATGCGATCGGCGATGCGTTGAACGGGCGGCAAGCTTCCCTGCGCGCGTGCGACGACGGCGGTAATGTGTGCGAGCGTCGTGCCGGCACCGACGGCGGTCGCCCGTAGCAAGAGTGCGCCGTCGCCATTGAGCGTGCCCTGCTCGACGCGGTCGCCCGCTCCGACCTCCACCGGCATGCTCTCTCCGGTGAGCATCGAGCGATCGATCGCACTCGCACCCTCGACGATCTCTCCGTCGATGGGGATCCGTTCTCCGGCGGCGACGGCGACGATATCGCCGACGCGCAACAGATCGGCGGCGACCGTTTCGCGCGTCCCGTCGGGCGCGACGCGCACGGCAGAGGGAGGGCGCAACGCGATCAATTCGCGCAATGCCTGCGAGCTACCGACCTTCGCTCTCGCTTCGATGTACTTGCCGATCGAGATGAGCGCGATAATCGCCGCGGCGGTTTCGAAATAGGTCGGCACGCCGCGCGCGAGATTGACGAAGCTCAGCGCGAGTGCGGCGGTCGAGCCGAGCGAGACCAATGTATCCATCGTCGCGCTGCGATCGCGCAGGGCCATCCACGCGCCGCGATGGAAATGCGCCCCGAGCGTCAGCCAGACGCCGGTCGCGAGAATCGCCTGAACGAGCTCGTTATCGGGAACGCGCAGCGGAAGCATCGCCAGCGCCACGACGACGGCGGCCGCGGCGCTCCCCCAGAACAGGGCACGTGCCTGCGCGTGCAGCGCGGCGATGCGCTCGCGCGCGGCGCTCTCTTCATCGGGGGCGATATGCGCTTCGTATCCCGCGCGCTCCACCGCAGCGATGAGGCTCGCGACCTGCACCCCCGGTTCGAAGGCGACGTTCGCCCGCTCGGTCGCGAGATTGACGGAGACCTCATCGACGCCTTCGACGCGGCGCAGCGCGCGCGTCACGTGGCTCACGCATGACGCGCAGGTCATGCCGCCGATGGAGAGCTCGACGCGCTCCTCGGCGTGCGCGGCGTTCATGCCAGCGCGTATCCCGCCTCGTCCAGGACGGCGGCGATTTTCTCGCGGTCGACCGTTCGCTCGGCCTCGAACTGCGCGCGGTGATGCGCGAGGTCCACGCGGACGTCGCGCACCCCGGGAAGCCCTTCGAGCGCCTCCTTCACGTGCCGGGCGCAGTTCTCGCAGGTCATCCCGGTAATCTCAATCGCTTGTGTCATCGCTTTTCGGCCCCCTTCGTTGCCTCTCTCCAGCATAACCACCCCGGGGTTGCAAGCGAGCGACCTTGGTCGTCGATACCTTGCCTCGCGCCGGGAGATACGGTACAACCCTTCTATATGAAGTCTCTTGCCCGATGGGCACGAGGGCCGGTCGCCCTCGCCTTGGCGTTTACCTGCGTCGGTGCCACCGCGCCGAACCCGCACCTCTCGCTGCCGGTCCGTGCCGACGTGCGCGAAGCCTTTCACCTGCTCACGACGGTGCCGTTCAAGCCGCTCTCGGCGCAGCGTTTGCTCGATGTCGCCCGACACGCGCTCGAAGCGCGCGCGAAAGATCGCGGCGTCGTGCTCTCCCTCTTTCCAGCGACGGCGACGACGCCGCAGGCCGACGTCGCTGCACTCGACGACGAAATCGAAACGATCGCCGGCCTGACGCACGAAGATGCGCGCGACGATGCGTACGTCGCGATTCGCGCGATGGCGGCGGCGTTTCACGATCCCTACACCGTGTTCTGGGATCCCGAACAGATGCTCGCATTCCAACACGAGCTCGATCCCAAGCGGACCGTCGGCGTCGGGCTCGAGCTTCGCCGTTCGCACGACGGCATCGTCGTGGACTACATCGTGCCGGGAACCCCCGCCGACCGTGCCGATATTCACGTTGGGGATCGCATTCCCAGCATCGACGGCAAGAGCACGCACGATCTCGGCAGCGCGGCGGCGGAGGAACTCTTTGCGGGCAAGGTCGGCAGCCCGGTCTCAATGGTCGTCGATCGCGCCGGCGAACGCGAACGCACGCTGACGCTCGACCGCGCGCTCTACCGTCCGCCGACGGTCACGAGCCGCATGCTCCCCGATCGTATCGGCTACGTTGCGGTGAGCGCGTTCGGCGAGGCGACGCCGGAAGAATTCGGCGACGCGCTGCATCGCCTCGTTTCGTCGGGTGCGCGCGCGCTCGTTTTGGATCTTCGCAACGACGGCGGCGGATTCGTATCCTCGGCGGTGGAGATCGCCTCGGATTTTCTCGGCCGACAACCGTTGATGGTGATCGAACGGCGCGATCGCGCGCCGGCGACGATCCACGGTGAGAACGACGCCCCGTTACACCTGCCGATGATCGTGCTGGTGAACGGCAATACCGCATCGGCATCGGAGATCACCGCCGGCGCCCTTCAAGACGACCGCGCCGCCGAACTGATCGGCACGCAGACCTTCGGGAAAGGCGTCATGCAAGAACTCGATCCGTTACGCGACGGGGCCGCGTTCAGGATCGCGGTGCGC
>JAJXXM010000308.1 GCA_021781095.1 bacterium | reverse complement strand
CCGTTCGGAGGGGCTCGCGCAGGGTATTTCGATTTTACCGGGCGCAGCAATCCACGCCGCGACATCCGTGCCCTCTTTGCGCTCCTCGCCGCCGACCGATTCAGCGTTATCGTTCGACCCGGTCCGGTGATTCGGAACGAATGGCGCAACGGCGGCTACCCGGCCTGGCTTCTCGTGCATCGCAGCTACCGAATGCCGCTCCATGATATTTTGCAAGGGCGCTATCCCGCCACGGCGACGCTGCAGAACGCGCATGCCGATGCCGCCGCGCAAGAATGGCTCGACAACCGCACGCATCGCGCCGCAGTTCATCGATGGTTTCATGCGCTTTTTACCGCGATTGCGCCTTGGTCGCGCATCGTCGTTGCAATTGCGCTTGACGACGATCAGGGTGCCTATATCGATAACGATACGTGGCCCGCGCCGCATTGGCACGCCTACATTCACTGGCTGCGCGCGGCCGTGCGCCGGGAGGTTGGGCCGAATGTTCCACTCTTTATCAATACCTATCAAACAAAGGTTCCCGCGGCGACCGGCGTTTGGGATTGGGGGAATTGGTATCAAAGCGATGCCTATCGCATCGGCACTCACGATCTCGCACAACTGATTTTCTCAACCGCGCTCCTGCAAACGCAGCCGCACCGAGCCGTCATGCAGAGCGAATTTCAAGCCGGATGGCTTCAAGGTGCAAATGAAACCCGGCCGCGCCCGGCTGCGCCGGAGAACACCACGATCGCCCTGCACCAACTGCTGCAACTCGGCGCGCATGCAATCGTCAATTTTCCGGTGCAAGACACGATGAACCCGGCCGGTTGGGAAGCACCATGGGCGAATGCGCTCTACGCCTGGGATGCGGCTCTCGCACTCGACGGAACGCAGCAGGCGCGCTATGCACCGACCGCCGCATTCGGTAGGTTGGTGCGCAAGGCCGGTGCGCGCTGGCTCGCACATTTGCGACCGGCGGCAAATGTCGCGGTCGCCTGGCCGGTGAGCGCCTATCGCTCGCGCAGCGTCGATAACGCGCGCGTTGCAGCCTTTGCGGCGGGGACGATCCATGCGTTCATGCAATGCCGTGCGTTGCACCTTACCTGTCGTGCCGTCGACCTTCGCTTCGCGGCACCCGGCACGCTCGCGCGCTATCGTGAACTCGTTCTGCCGCCGATCGCCGACGAGGCTGCGATGCTTCCGGCGATCCGCAAGCGACTGCAACGCTACCGTCGGCTCGGCCTGCTCGTGCCGTCGCCGCGCATCGACCGCGCACGAGGCATCGCGCCGACGAACGGCGACATCGAGGACGCGACGCTCTTGCTCGGGCCGCAACGCCGCTCCGCGCTCTTCGATCTCTTCAACCTCTCGCGTCGGGCGCGCGCGATTCCGCAACGAACGCTCGCAATCGGCTCGGCGCGCGTCACGATTCGCGCGCGTACGCTCGCTGCGGGCAGCGCATGCGACTGGCGCATCGATCGCGTCGGCGCATCGGTTCATATTACGTGGACGCTCTGCACGCCGCGGCTTCCGACGCGACCGATGAACGCCGATAACGATCTGCATGCGTTGGTCGCGGCGATCCGTTCCGATGGAACGCCGACCTACGTTTTACGTAATTCGCACCTTCGTCTGATCGTGAGCGCCGATGCCGGCGCGCGCTCCTTCGTGCTCGAGGACCGCCGCAAGCGCCGCAACCTTGCAACGAGTATCGGACTGTTCCGCGACGATCTCGCGGCACCGCCGCCGCCGTCGAAGCGCGACTATATCGCGGCATTCACGCATCCGTTTCCAGCCGGAACCTTCAACCGCGCCTATCGTTGCGTCGACCGCAGCAGCCCCGCAGACGAAGTACTGCTCTGCCGCTATCGCGCGCCCGACCTCGCGAAGCGCTCGGTCGCCTTTACCAAGACTTTTATTCTCGATCCGCGGCGCGCGCTGCTACGCGTGCTCTTGGATTGCTCGGCGCGTTGCGTTTCGATCGACGCATTCGCCGCCGACGGCGACGAGCGCATCCGCACCTTCGGCGGAACGCTGCTGACGGTTCCGAGCCCACCAGGCAGCCGACTCCTCGAGCTGCGCTATCGAGGGCACGCCGAAATCGATATCACGCTTCCAGGAGCGCCGTAGCGCGGCGCGAACCATCCGCCCTGCCGATCCCCGGGGAAGTGGCGGAATGGCAGACGCAGCCGCCTCAAAAGCGGCCGAGGCAACTCATGTGGGTTCGAGTCCCACCTTCCCCACCATCGCCACGCCTTTCCGGCGCTCCTCGGCGAGGCTGCGTGCCCCAATATGCGCGCGCAGCCGGAACGCTGCGCACGTGCGTGGAACGGTGATCGTCCATGATTCTGCGCTCCCCTCGTTTCGAGCCCCACCCCCTTCGCGGCGAAATCACCGTACCCGGCGATAAATCGATCTCCCACCGCGCCCTCATTCTCGCCGCGGCGTCGGGCAGCGCAACGCGGATCGAGAACCTCAATCCCGGCCGCGATCTGCACGCGACCGCCACCGCTCTGCAAGCGCTCGGCGCGGCGATCGCACGCGACGGCGACGCTTACGTGGTAACTGGCGGTGCGCTCCACGATCCGGTCGCCGATATCGATGCGATGAATTCCGGCTCGACGGCGCGCATGCTGCTCGGTGTTTGCACCGGTGCGGGAATTCGCGCACGTTTCGTTGGGGATAGCTCGCTCTCACGCCGCCCGATGGAGCCGGTCGCAGCCCATCTGCGCGCGCTCGGCGCGCGCATCACGAGCACCGATGGCAAACTCCCGATCCGGATCGATGGGGCGAGCGACGATCGCTCCGCGAAGATCATTCTCGTGCATCCCTCCGCGCAAATAAAATCCGCGCTGCTCTTCGCCGCGCTCTTCGCGC
>JAJXXM010000252.1 GCA_021781095.1 bacterium | reverse complement strand
ATCGGAGACGGCATCGTCGCCCTCCACCGACATCGTTCGCAACACCTTGCCCTGGCGAACGTCGACATTCATGCGGCAACCGACCGAACATTGCGTGCAACTCGTTTCGGTTCGCTTGAGATCCCACGGACGCGATTTAAAGCGATAGGTCTTCGAGGTCAACGCACCGACCGGGCAGAGTTCGGTGACGTTTCCGGTAAAATGATGATGGTACGGGTCGCCGGTCGCCGTTGCAATCATGTTGCGATGGCCGCGATCTTTGAGCACGAGTTGGCGTTCGCCGGCGATAAGATCGTCGAAGCGAACGCAGCGCTGGCAGACCACGCAACGCTCTTCGTCGAGAACGATCGTCGGCCCGAGGTCGACCGCCTTCGGTTTGCTGCTCTTGGGATCGGCGAGATCGCTCGTGCCGCGCCCGTAGGCCATCGAAAAATCTTGCAGATCGCACTCGCCGCCTTTATCGCAGATCGGGCAATCGAGCGGATGATTGACGAGCAACAGCTCCAACACCATCGCGCGTCCTTTGTCGACGCTGTCGCCTTGCGTGCGCACGACCATTCCCTCTGCGACCGGCGTGTTGCAACCGATCTGCAGTTTGGGCATGCCCTCGATTTCGACGAGACAGACGCGACAGAGCCCTGCCGGCCCGAGCTTCGTGTGGTAGCAATAGACGGGAATCTCTTGCTTCACCATCTTCGTAGCTTCGACAAGGAGCGTCCCCTTACGCACTTGCAAGGGAACGCCGTCGATTGTAAGACTGACGAGATCGCTCGTCGCTGGGGCTGAACTCATGCGGAGGCGACCTCTCGGAGAACGCGCGCTTCGAATTGTTCGGGGAAGCGCTGGAGTACGGATTTCAGGAACGGTTCGATGGAGTCGCCGAGCGCACAGAGATTCAACCCTGTGACCGTCGACGAAACACGGCGCATCATTGTAAGATCGCTCGCAAGGCCTCGCCCTTCAACGAATCGGTGCAGCACCGTTTCCAACCAGTGTCCGCCTTCGCGGCACGGCGTACACTGTCCGCATGATTCGTGCGCGAAGAAACGCACCAGGTTGAAAGCACACTTCACGAAGTCGGTCGTATCGTCGAAGACGACAAACGCCCCCGAACCAAGCATCGACCCGGCCTTCGACATGTTTTCGTAGTCGTACGGCAGATCGAGATGCTCTTCAAAAATACAGGCCGACGAACCACCGCCCGGCTGCACCGCTCGCAGCGTTCGCCCTTCGCGAAGCCCGCCCGCGATCTCGATCAGTTCGCGCACCGTCGTGCCGAGCGCAACTTCGTAGTTCCCGGGTTTGCGTACGTGCCCGGAGATCGAAATGATCTTATAGCCTTTGCTGCGTTCGGTTCCAACCGCGGAGAACCACTCGGGGCCGTTGCGAAGAATCGGAACGAGATAGGCGAGCGTCTCGACGTTGTTCACCACCGTCGGCATTCCGTAGAGCCCGGCGATAGCCGGGAAGGGCGGTTTCAAGCGCGGTTCGCCGCGCTTCCCTTCCAGCGAATTCAGCAGCGCGGTCTCTTCGCCGCAAATATATGCGCCCGCTCCGCGATGAATCGTCACTTCGAGATCGTATCCGGTGCCGAAGATATTCTTCCCCACGAATCCGGCGGCGCGCGCCGCTTCGAGAGCGCGTGAGAAAATTTCGTAACCGCGTTTGAATTCACCGCGAATATAGATGAACGCGTGGTGCGAGCCGATGCCGTACGAGCCGAGCAAGATGCCTTCGAGCACCAAATGCGGCACGTTCTCGAGCAACATGTGGTCTTTAAACGTGCCCGGTTCGGCCTCGTCGCAGTTGCAGACCAGGTAGCGCGGCTTATCGCCGGCAGGCAAGAAGCTCCACTTCTTCCCGGTCGGGAAGCCGGCGCCGCCGCGGCCGCGCAAGCCCGAGCGTTCGGCTATATCGAGCACCTCGCTCGATTTGAGTTCGCGCACGGCGCGCTCCCACTGCCGATAACCATCCCGCTGCCGATAAACGGCGATATCGGTGAGATCGAGCTCGCCGATGCCTTCGGTAAGTACTTTCACCACCGGCATTATTCTTCGATCGCCTCCGCTACGAGTTTTGCATCCTGTACGAGCCGTTCGTTCGAGCGAGCGCGCATCGACGGAGCGTCGTCGCGCAGTACGAAGCGATCGAGCATGATCACGCCGCTGCTATCGCCGAGCCCACCGGGGTTGTTCGGCGATGCGACGCCGCGTGCGCCGGCGGCTTTCTCGCCGCGCGAGACCTGAAGATCCTGTTTGACGCTCCACGTCTTTTCAGGCGAGTCGCTCTGAACCATCGGAGCGACGGAAAACGTTCCCGCGCGCATCGCGGCAATCATATCGTCGATCGCCTGCGGCGTGAGATCGTACATAAATTCGAGATTGACTTGCATGCAGGTCGCTCGGTCGCAAGATGCGAGGCACTCCACTTCTTCGTACGAGAAGAGGCCGTCGTCGGTCGTTTGCAGGTGTCCGATTCCTAATTTCTCTCGAAAATAGGACATGATATTTTCGGCACCGTTGATCGTGCACGAAAGGCCGCGACAGACTTGCAAGACGTATTTGCCGACCGGCTTGCGGAAAAACAGCGAATAGAACGAGACCGTGCTCTCGACCACCGCCGGGGTGAGGCCGAGCAGATCTGCCGTGAAGCGCATCGCTTCGCGACTGGCATAGCCCTCGTGCTCTTGAAACAAATGCACGATCGGCAGCAGCGCGGAGCGCCGTTCTTCGTACCGGGCGACAATCGCCTCGCACTGCGGGCGTAGGCGCGCAGCCAATGCGGGAAAATCAAGCTCGCGTTGCGTCATCGATCGACCTCTCCGAACACCGGATCGAGGGAGCCGATCATTACGACGAGATCGGC
>JAJXXM010000084.1 GCA_021781095.1 bacterium | reverse complement strand
GAAAGCGCTCGATCGCCACGCACGCCGCAATCACGACGAAGGCGTACGCGTAAATCATACCTTCTCCGGTAACGACTCACCGAGCAACCCGCTCGGACGAAAGACGAGCACGAGAATCAGCACGGAGAAGACCGCAACGTTGCTCCATTGCCCGCCGATGAACCAGGTCGAGAACGATTCCAGGAGACCGATGAGAAAACCGCCGAGCATCGCCCCGGCGATATTCCCGATGCCGCCGAGTACCGCGGCGGTAAATGCGCGCAGCCCGGCGCCAAAGCCGTTGAGGAACCATGCCGAACCGAACGACACACCGCCGACGAATCCGGCAACGCCCGCAAGCGCTCCCGCGATCAGAAACGTGATCGCAATCGTGCGATCGACGTTAATCCCCACCAGCGAGGCGGCATCGCGATCCTGCGCCACCGCACGCATCGCTTTTCCGAGCCGGCTCCGCTGCACGAAATAGTGCAGCGCGATCATCGTCACGATTGCGAGCGCAACGACGACGATCTGTTGGACGCCGACCTGAAGTGCGCCGATGCTCAACTCCGGATTCGGAATCACGTTGGGGAAAGCGACCGGCGCCGAGCCTTGCCAAAGTTCGATCAGGTTTTCGAGCATGAACGAAACGCCGATCGCGGTAATAAGCGGTGCCAAGCGCGGCGCCTTCCGTAAGCGCCGATAGGCGAGCCGTTCGATAGCGGCATTGAGGAGCGCGCAGGCAAGAATCGCGACGAGCAACGCCGCGACGATGCCGAGAATGAGCCCGCCCCCGTGCAAGACGTTCGCCGCTCGCAGCGCCACCAGCACGACCAACGCGGTAAACGAACCGAACGTATAGACATCGCCGTGCGCGAAGTTGATGAGCTCGAGAATGCCGTAGACCAGCGTGTAGCCCAGTGCGATCAAAGCGTAGATCGCGCCGAGCTCGACGCCGTTGGCTAGTTGAGCGAGAAACTCGTGCAAGCCGTTATTCGCTTAGATTGAGTTGCTCGATAAATGACGAGCGACCGTTCCGAATCACGTAGAGCGAAATGACCGGTTTGCGAACGTCACCATACTTATCGAATGAGATCGGGCCGATCGGCGTATGCACTTCATTTTTCGCGCTGCGCGGAATCTTCGCCAGCACCTGTGCGCGCGTCGGCATCTTTTTCCCGTTCGCGATAATCGCTTGTTCGATCGCCGAGATCGCGACCTCGGTTGCTGCATACGCATTCGCGCTGTAGGGGCCGACGTCGCTTCCGAACTTCGCTTTATAGGAGGCGACGAATTTCTTTGCGGCGGGCAACAGGTCGGCGTTCGGCGCAGCGACGGTGTAATAGGTCCCATCTGCCCGCTTCTTTGCTACCTCTGCGATATCGGGGATACCATCACCGCCCATGAACGGCAGTTTCCCCATTCCGACATCGAACATCTGACGGCGAAGCAAACCGCCGCCGGTGCTCGTGGTACCGCCGAAGAAAATAAAGTCGGGCTTGTATCCTTTGATCTTCAGGAGCAGCGCTTTGAAATCTTGTGTGTCGGGAGCGATGTGGTCGCGCCCCAGCACGGTACCGCCGAGTTTTGCAAAGTCGCGAGCAAAAACGTTTGCGAGATCGAGCCCATAGGTCTCGTTGTCATCAACGATATAGACGCGTTTGAGTTTGAGATCGAGCGCGAAGCGTGCCGCCGCCGAACCCTGCCGCGAGTCGGTCGTACAGACGCGGAAAAACGTGTTGACGTCGGGATTTGCACGGCGCAGCATTGCGGCGTCCTTGCCCAGCGTCAGGCCGTCGCTCACCGCCGACGGGCTGATCTGCACGATCCCCGCTTCGTTGGTAATCGGAATCTCGGCAGCGGCAACATTCGAGTTGTAGGGCCCGATAATCGCCAGGACGCTGTCGTCGGCGATCAGCGTGCGGACGTTGCTCGCTCCCTGCTGCGGATTATGCACGCCTTGCTGCGTGTCGTCGAGCGCCTGCACGGCAAAGGTGAAGCCGCCCGGGACGCCCTTGGCGTTCGCGCGGTCGACCGCGAGTTTGATGCCGTCGAGCGTGCTGGTGCCGACCGAGGCGTCGGCCCCGGAGAGCGGTAGATCGACCCCGATCCCGATTGTCGTCGAGGCGGGGGCCGGGCCGCTCGAGCAAGCGGTTAGTGGTGCGGCGAGCAAAAGAAGGGCCGCAAGCGCGGCAATGCGAGGCGATCTCATCCTTGACGAATTAGCCCGCCTGGTCGCTCTCCCCTGGCGGCGCCTGATCTCCGGCGCTCGGCTTCCATTCCATCACCGAGAAACCATCAACCTCCGCCTCGACCGGCACAAATCCGCTCTTGTTCTCCATGCGTCCGAATACTTCGTTGCTGAGCCACAGCGCATTGATATCGGCATGCTTTTGCATGTGCCCCGCGACATCGATCGCGTGGTCGGCGACCTTCTCCAACTGACTATCTTCGAAGATTACGACCTCACCGTCGTTGAGCCCGCAACGCACCTCGATCGGCGTTCGCAACTGATTTTCGTTGCGATTGAACGGCTCGAGTTCGGAAAGCACGCGTTGTCCGGCGGCGACGCCGAGATCGCGATCGAGGAAACACGCCATCACGCCGTCGGGAGTCCAGGTCTGCTTCCACACGCTGTAGGAATCGAAGGTGTTGCGCACCATCTCCTCATAGGCTTGGAAGGTCGCGGCAACGGCCGTTGGACGCTCGCCGACCTTCATTTTTGTGGAACCGACGATATCGATCGAGAGAAACGTACATGGCTTGCGCGACGAGGATTTGAGCGCACCTTCGATCTCGCGATAGCGCTTGAGCAAGATGCTGCGATGATGTTCGGATTCGGCATCGAGTTTCCGCATCGAGATGCCGCCGTCGGCTCCATCGGCA
>JAJXXM010000399.1 GCA_021781095.1 bacterium | reverse complement strand
TCCGAGGATCATCGCGCAGCGGTGTTGGGCGTCGGCGATCGCACCGGCTCGATAGTGCTGGTGCCTGGTGGGAAGAAAGAGCACGCGGTCGAGCCCTTCGCTCAAGCGGGCCGACTCCGCGACGAAGAGATGCGCGTTATGGATGGGGTCGAAGGTTCCGCCGAATATACCGAGTTTCATGAATAGGTGAATTCGTACGTCCCGATCCGCACGCTATCGCCCTCGCGAACCCCGCGCGCCTGTAATTCTTTCTCCACGCCCATCTTCACCAGCGCGCGTTCGAAACGCGCGAGCGCTTCGTCGGAATCGAAATTCGTGCGCTCGGCGAGTTGTTCGACGCGCTCTCCCGTGACGACGAAGGTGCCGTCGTCTTCGCGGCTGATGGTGAACGTCTCGCGCGTCGGCAGCGAGATCTGTGCGGGCGTGACGTCGATCGCTGCGGGAGGCGGGGCGAGCGAGAGCGCGCGCCACATCGCGGCGAGTAATTCGGGAACGCCTTGATGCGTCGCGGCGCTGATGCCCATCGTTTCGGGATCGCGTTCGCGCAACTCGGCAAAGCGCTCGCGCGCTTCGGGTAGATCGAGCTTGCTCACCGCAACGATCGTCGGTTTCTCCAGCAGCAAGGGATTCCAAGCGCGTAACTCCGCTTCGATCGTCGAGCGATCGCTCGCCATCTCTTCCAGCGATTTCGCACCGTCGAGAAGGTGGACCAACACGCGCGTGCGTTCGACGTGGCGTAGGAAACGGTCGCCGAGCCCGGCGCCTTCATGCGCGCCTTCGATGAGGCCGGGAACGTCGACGGCAACGAAGGAGCGCTCTTCATCGAGGCGCACGACGCCGAGCTGCGGCTCGATCGTCGTGAACGGATAATCGGCGATCTTCGGACGCGCTGCGGTGATCACCGAAAGGAGCGTCGATTTTCCCGCGTTCGGTACGCCGACGATGCCGACGTCGGCGAGGAGCTTGAGTTCGAGGCGAATCTCGCACTCTTCGCCGGCCTCACCGCGGATCGCATAGTCGGGTGCTTGCCGCGCCGCCGTCGCAAAATGCTGGTTGCCGAGGCCGCCCTTGCCGCCGCGCGCGACGAGCACGCGCTGGCCGGGCTGCGCGAGATCGGCGAGGAGCGCTTCGCTCTGCGTCTCGGTGCGTTTGTAGACGAGCGTTCCGACGGGGACGGCGATGACGAGGTCCTCGCCGGCGCGCCCCGACTTGTTCGAGGTTCCCCCGGCCTTGCCGGCTTCGGCGGCGAACTTCCGCTTGAAACGAAATTCTACGAGGGTGTTCAGTTCGGGATCGGCGAGGAGATAGAGGCTGCCGCCGTGCCCGCCATCGCCGCCGGCGGGGCCGCCTTTGGGCACGTATTTCTCGCGCCGCCACGCGACGATGCCGTCGCCGCCGCGGCCGGCGGAGATTTCGATAGTGGCTTCGTCGATAAATTGCACGTACGTGGTCTATTCCGCAGGCGAGTGAGGGAGCCTTGAAAGAGCGACGGGGCGCCGCATGCGGCACCCCGTCGAAAAAGCGAGCGTTTCCGCCCCGCGGTTATGCGGAGAGCGGTTTGATATCGACGTGCTGCTTGTTCCGGCGCGTCGCGAACTGCACGGTGCCTTCGGTCAGCGCGAAGAGCGTGTGGTCGCGGCCGATGCCGACGTTCTCACCGGGGTAGAACTTCGTACCGCGCTGGCGAACGATGATGTTCCCCGCGAGCACGTGCTGCCCACCGAAGCGTTTGACGCCGAGGCGTTGCGAATTGGAGTCCCGGCCGTTGCGGGTAGAGCCCGCGCCCTTCTTGGACGCGAAAAGCTGCAGATCGAATACGAACATAGCCGCAAGAGTATATCGTAGATGGGCTGCGGGGTCAATCTACGGGCGGGGATGGGTTTGGACAGAAGGAATGCCCTGGAAACGAACGACCCCCGGCTTGGCAACGTTCCATCGGGGAGGCGCCGATGGGGCGCCGAAGGGACGATCTCGTTGAAAGGAGTCTATCCACCCTCATGTCATTCAAGCCCACCTATATGCTGGCGGCAGCTGCGTTGATCGCCGGCGCGTTTGCCTTTACGCCCCACGCGGGGGCCGCTCCGGCGCCGCCGGGCATACCCGACGACTCGATGTCCACCGTCGTATCGGCGCACAACGTTCGGACGATCGATGTGACGGCCTATCGTTATTCATTCGAACCGGAAACGATTACCGTCCACGTCAACGAGCCGGTGAAACTCGTGCTCACCAGCAAAGATGTCACTCATGGTATCGCCGATGCGGATCTCGGGATTGCCAATACCGTCATCCTCAAAGGCAAAAAAAGCACCGTCACCTTCACGCCGAAAAAACTCGGCACGTTCAAAGTGCACTGTTCGGTGTTCTGCGGCATCGGCCACGGGAACATGGTGCTCACGGTGAAAGTCATCAAATAAGCGCGACACCGCGGTATCGAGAATAGAAAAAGAGCGGGCCCCCGTTTCGGGAGCCCGCTCTTTTCTCGCAACGCTTACCGTTGAGAATTTAGTGGTTCTTCCACCACGGCCCGCCCCAGAGGAGCTGATAACTCCAGACCGGCGTGCCGCCGACCGTTACGGCATCTTCGATCGTGAACACGACGTTCGGTTCGATATTCACGGCGAGATCGCCGATGTAGTAGTTGTTGACTCCGCCCATGCCGTCGTTGGTGTTGTCGTAGCGGAGGTCGAGGTTCGCTTTCGGAAGCACGTTATAGATTGCTTCGAGCGAGTAGGCATGGCTCTGCGAGGAGATCGCCGGCGAGAGATCCTGCGGGTTGTTATCGTTGCCTTGCAGGTCGACGCCGAGGAGCATGTATTTCGGCCCGGTGTAGGCGACGAGTGCGCCGTAACGCGAGTACGTGTCTTTCGCTCCCGAAGGTAACGGGGTCGTGCCGCCTTCGAAGGCGACGCCGCCCGAGAAGCGCGTCTCCGGCCACATGTACATCAGCGAACCGACGACCGATTGCCCGACCGCACCGGCGACCGAACTATCGGTATCGCTATCGAATGCGGTCTCGAGCGGGCCTTCATTCGTCATGTAGGCGACGTTGCCGATAAGCCCTTTCGATCCGATCTGCGTGTAGGAAGCGCCCCAGCGATTGTCCCCGGTGCCGACGCCGTTATTCCCGACGCCGAGAGCGGCGAACGAGTAGCCCGAGAGCGAGAGATTCATCGCGACCCACGGTGCGAAGAACGGGGTCGGGAACATGCCGACCTGCAGGCTACCGTTGCCGTGGCTCAGGCCGTTATAGGCGATCCAGCCTTGGTCGATCGATGCGGCCGGCATGCCGCCTTCGACGATCGGGACCGAGGCGTAGTAGGTGAAGTCTTTTCCGAGGTACCCGGCGCTCAGGAGGTCGATGACGCCGACCATGACTTTATTGCCGAAGGTCGGATCGGGAACGCTCGATTTATTGAGCGTGAATTCCAGCGCGACGGGAAGGTGCTTGTTGTTCTCCATCTGCGCGTGCGCGTCGAGGACGCGCGCGAAGTTCGTCGCCAGCACGTAACGGCCGGTGGCGTTGAGATTGGGAACGGAGGTGTGGCACATCTGGCAGCTGACGCCGCCCTGTGCGTTGGCGAAAAGGGGGATTGCGCTCGCCGGACGCGCCGAACCGAGGATGGCGAAGGCCATCCCCAGTGCGACGATCAGTCCGGTGCGACCGATTTTAGCGTTCATTGTTTCACAATTACCGTAAGCTTCATGTTCGCGTGATTGAGCCCGCAGAAAACGGCGCAGGGCAGAACGTAGGTGCCGGCCTTCGTGGGGGTGACGGCGACATTCACAGCCTTGCCCGGTTGGATGCGGGTGAGCGGGATGTGGAGCCGGTTAGAAACGATGCCGTGCACTCCTCCTGACGAGGTCAGGTGCAGGGTGGTCGTTTTGCCGACGTGCATCACGATCGTGCTGGGAGAGAACTTGCCGTCCGAGCTGGCGACGATGTTCGTCGTCCCGGCGGCGGCTACTTCGGTGGTGACGCCGGCAGCGCCGGCAGGGCGGGCTCCGGCGCCGAGAGCGACGAGAGCAAGGGTTGCGATAAAGGTGGTAAGCGTGCGTTTCATGGGATCCTCCTGTGAGACGAATGCTACGCTCCGCTTACGAAGACGCGATGAGCCATCGGGGAACGGGTTGGGAAGAAGTGGAGAAGCGGAGAGGGGTCCTCGATGGGGCGACCGTACCTACCAACCGCTTTGGAGAAAAAACGTGTGGTGGTCACCGGCCTCGGAGCCGTGACGCCGTTAGGGAATACCCGTGACGAGTTCTGGCGTCGACTGATCGCCGGCGATTCGGGCGTCGGCCCGATCACCGCCTTCGATGCGAGCGCCTTCACGACGCGCATCGCCGCCGAGGTCCGCGACTTCGACAGCGACGCGTTGCTCGGAAAAAAGGAAGCGCGCCGGATGGACCGCTTCACGCAGTTTGCCATGGTCGCCGCGAACGAGGCGATCGCCGACGCAGCCCTGCCGAGCGACGAAGCGACGAAGGAACGCATCGGCGCGGTGATGGGGAGCGGCATCGGCGGCATCATCACGTTCTGGTTAGAATCGGAGAAGGCGGCGCTCGCCGGCACCTGGTCGCGTTGCTCGCCGTTCTTCATTCCCATGTTGATGGCGAACGCCGGCCCGGCCCACATCTCGATGCGTCACGGCTTCCGCGGCCAAATATTCTCGGTTGCGAGCGCCTGCGCGAGCGCGAACGATGCGATGGCGATCGCCTACCGAAGCGTGGCGAACGGCGAAGCGATCGCGATGGTGACCGGCGGCAGCGAAGCCTGCGTCTCGCCGTTGGCGATCGGCGGCTTCTGTTCGATGAAGGCGATGTCCACGCGGAATGACGAACCGACGAAAGCCTCGCGTCCCTTCGATAAAGATCGCGATGGGTTCGTCTTGGGCGAAGGCTCGGGCGTGCTGATCTTCGAGGAGTACGAACACGCGCGGGCGCGCGACGCGCATATCTATTGCGAAGTGCTCGGCTACGGCGAATCGGCCGACGCCTACAATCTCGTCGCCGTCGATCCCGACGGCCGCGGCGTGAAGCTCGCGTTCGAACGAGCGATCGCCCAGGCCGGTATCTCGCGGGAGGACGTCAATTACATCAACGCGCACGGCACCTCCACGCCGATCGGCGATCCCGCGGAATCGAAAGCGATCGAAGAGACCTTCGGCGATCGTGCGACCGCGATCGCGGTGAGTTCGACGAAATCCATGCACGGGCACGCACTCGGTGCTGCGGGCGGCATCGAAGGCGTCGCGACGGTGCTCGCCGTTGCCAACGATCTCGTCCCGCCGACGATCAATTACGAACACCCCGATCCGGAGTGTCGGCTCGATTACGTTCCCAACGTCGCGCGCAAAATGACGGTCGATGTCGCGTTCTCCAACTCGTTCGGCTTCGGCGGCCACAACAGCGTGTTGGTCTTCGGCAAATTACGGTAAGAGAACGATGGCCGGGGAGGCGCGGCGTCGCCGCGTGCGTGCGTGGTTGCGCTTGGCGGGGGTTCGCACGGTCGGCGAACTCGACCGTATCGAACTCGCACTGCGGCACGGATCCTTCGCGCGCGAACGCGGCGGCGAGAGCAACGAACGCTTAGAGTTTCTCGGCGATTCCGTGCTCGGATTCATCGTTGCGACCTGGCTCTACGAAACGTTCCCCACGCTCACCGAAGGCGAATTGACGCTGCGCAAAGCGCGCATCGTCAAGGATGAAGCGCTCGCCGTCACCGCGGCGCGATTGGGCTTCGACGACGGCATCGAGTTGGGCGTCGGCATGCGCAACGCCGGCGGTACGGAAAACGCCTCGATCCTCGCCAATACCTTCGAAGCGTTCGTCGCGGCGCTCTATCTCCAGTTCGGTATCGAGGCCGCACGCAAGTTCGTCCTCGAACAGCACGTCGCTCGGGTCGATCTCGATCCGCTCGCGCTCGTCGATCCGAAGACGCGCCTCCAGCAGTACACGCAGGCGCACGCGCTGGGCTTGCCTTCGTACGACGACCGTGGGGAAGGGACGCCGCAGCGCCCCACCTTCACCTCGACGGTCTGCATCGACGGGCGCCCCCTGGGAAGTGGGAGCGGCGCGTCGAAACGGGCAGCCCAGCAAGCGGCTGCAATAGCCGCGCTTCGCACGCTTGAAAGCGCTTCGGGCGCGCAAGGAATCTCGTGAAACTCAGGAAGATCAAGGCGTTTGGTTTCAAGACGTTCGCCGATGCAATAACGCTCGATTTCGCGGGCGGCATTACCGGTATCGTCGGGCCCAACGGCTCCGGGAAATCGAATATCGTCGACGCCTTCCGTTGGGTCTTGGGCGAGACGAGCACGCGCAGCCTCCGCTCCGACAAGCTCGAAGGCGTCATCTTCGCCGGCACCGATAAGCGCAAGCCGCTCGGGCTCGCCGAAGTGTCGCTGACCTTCGATAATACCGACGGCCGCCTCGCGACCGATTTTCGCGAAGTCGAAATCACGCGCCGCACCTATCGTGCCGGCGAGAGCGAATATTTCATCAATCGTTCGCAGGTGCGTCTGCGCGATATTCACGACCTGCTTATGGGAACCGGGCTCGGCCCGGGCTCCTATTCCATCGTCTCGCAGGGACAGATCGACGCCATCCTTACCAGCAAACCCGCCGAGCGGCGCGCGCTTTTCGAAGAGACCGCGGGGATCAACAAATTTCTCGCTCGGAAGAACGAGTCGCTGCGTCAGCTCGAAAAGACCGAGCAGAACGCGATCCGCATCAACGATTTAATCGCCGAAATCGAAAAACGCATTCCCGAACTCGAAACGCAGGTTCGTCGCGCGAAGCGGTATCGCAAGGTGCAGGCGCGCGTTCGCGATCTGGAGATTCTTTCGTACCTTCGCGCGAGCGCCTCGCGCCGCGAAGAGCGCGCGCGCCTCGCCGACGAGAGCGCGCGGATCGAAGAACGCCGCGGGAATGCCGCGGCGAGCGCGGCGAGCCTCGGCGGCCTCTTTTCCGAGGTTCGTAACCGGCTCTATCAGGCCGATCTCGCACTCGAAGACTTGCGCGTCAACGCACAGGAGCGCCGTGCCGAGCTCGCGCGCGTCGAGGCCGATTACGCAGCGGCGCTCGCGCGCCGCGAGGCGCTGGAGGCGCAAAACACGCAGACCTCCGCCGACGTGGAGCGCGTCGTCCGCGAACGAGAAGAACTCGGCGCGACGATCGAACGGCTGGAGCGCGAGATCGAGCCGCTGGTTATCGAACTCGAAGCCGCGCGCGAACGCGAGCTCGCCGCACAAGCGACCCTCGCACAGGCGCGCGCCCAGCTCGACGCCATCTTCACGCGCTTGCGCGAAGTAGAAGCCGACGTCGCGCGCGAGGCGACCGCACGCGCCGAACGACGCGCGCAGGGCGAGAGCCTTCGCGGAGAGATCGCACGCCTGGAAGGCGAGATCGCCGAGGATGCCGGGCGGCTCGGCGAGCTCGAACGTTCGGTCGACGAAAGCACGCACCGCTGCGCGCAGCACGAGAGCGTGCTCGCGCAGGCCGAAGAGCAACAGCGCGAGGCGCGCGGTGCGGTCGAGAGCGCTCAAGCGGTGCACGCGCAGGCGCAGAGCGCCGCTGCGGCGGCGACTGCGGCGTTGCGCGAACACGCCGGTGAGGTGAAGGCCGCCGAATCGCGCCTACATACGATCGAGGAACTCGAGAATTCGCTGGAGGGGCACGTTCCGGGGACGCGCGCGGTGATGGAGGCCAAGCAGCGCGGCGAGCTCGGCGGCATCGAAGGCATCGTCAGCAATCTCATTACGACCGACGAAAAGTATGCCCGCGCGATGGATATTGCGTTCGGCGCGCGTCTTTCGAATATCGTCACGACGAGTTCGGAGGATGCCGAACGCGGGATCGAATTCCTCAACGCGCGCGAGGCGGGGCGCGCGACGTTCCTTCCGCTCGATACGCTCACGGCGCGCGACGCGCGAACGATGACTCAGGAATTAAGCGCGATTCCCGGCGTGATCGACTACGCGCATCGCCTCGTGCGGACCGACGCGCGCTACGAAGGCGTCGTTCGCTTTCTGGTCGGCAACGTTCTCGTCGTCGATACGCTACAGACCGGCATTCATTTGGTGCGCGAGCGCAAATTGCGCGAGACGATCGTGACGCTGGGCGGCGAGCAGATTACCGGCGGCGGCGCGATCACCGGCGGACGCTTTCAGCGCGAACGCTCGTTACTGTCGCGGCGCGTTGCGGCGCAGACGCTGCGCGGGCAACTCGATGCGATGCACGCGACGCTCCGCCGGCTCGAAGCCGAGGCGAGTGCCTGCGCGGAACGCATCACCGTTGCGGCGCGCGCGCTCGACCAGGCACGGGAGGCTTCGAACGCCTGCGACGTCCACGTGACCGAGCTGCGCGGCGAACTGACCGCGCTCGGCGCGACGCTCGAACGCACGAACGCCGAGGTGGGGGCGGTGCGCGCGCATATCGACGAGCGACGCGGTGCGCTCGCGGTCGCACGCGAACGCGCGCTCGCGCTCGGCGACGAAACGGCGTCGAAGGCTAGCGGCGACGAAGAGCGGGAGCGGCTGGAGGCGGAACTCGCGCAGGCGCGAGCCGGCATCGCGCGCTCCGAAGAGCAACAGCGCGAAGCGACGCAGGTCGCGGCGGCGCTGCGCGAACGCAACGCGGCGTTGCATGCCGAACGCGATGCGGCGGCGGCGCGGCTGGGAATGCTCGACCAGAACCAAGAGCGCGCTCGCGATGCGCGGGAACGGATGCTCGCCGAGATCGGAACGCTCGCCGAGGAGACGCGGCGCCTGCACGCGCACGCCGAAGGGCTGCGCGCCGGTGTCGCGGAGATCGACGCGCGCCTCGAAAACGCGCGCCGCGAACGGGAACAGCTCGCCGCGCGGCAGTCGCAACTCGAAGGCGAACTCAAGCAAGCGGAGTTCGAAGAGCGCGAGGCATCGCACGAAGGGGAGCGCGTACGCACGCGGCTCGCCGAGATCGACGCCGAGCTCGGCATGCTCGTCGCGCAGTTCGCACAGAATCCCGCCGGCGACGACGAGTGCGCCGACGTTGCGACGCGCTACGCCGACGAGAGCGATGAGGTCGTCGAAGATCTGCCGCGGCTGCGCGACGAACTCGCTCGATTGAGCGCGAACGTCAACCTCAACGCCGAGGCGGAGAGCGAGGAGCTCGCCGAGCGCGATCGCGAGTTGCGCAAACAGCTCGAAGACGTCATGAAGGCGCGCGAGACGCTTTTGGAATCGATTCGCGAGATCGAAAAGCAGACGCAGGTTCGCTTCAACGAAACCTTCGAAAAGGTCGCCGAAGCGTTCACCGAGAGCTTCGACCGCCTCTTCCCGGGCGGGCAGGCGAAAATGTGGCAGACCAATCCCGAGAACATCTCGGAGACCGGCATCGAAATCTCGGCGCAGCCTCCGGGCAAGAAAGCGATGCCGCTCGCGGCGCTCTCGGGCGGGGAACGCGCGATGGTGGCCGCAGCGTTGATTTTCGCCCTCATCAAGGTGAAGCCGTCGCCGTTCTACCTGCTCGACGAAATCGATGCGGCGCTCGACGATGCGAACGTGGAGCGGCTCTCGCAAATGGTGCGCGATCTGCAAGGCGATTCGCAGATGATCGTCGTCACGCACAATCGGAAAACGATGGAGATCGCCGATCGTCTCTATGGCGTTTCGATGTCGGAGCCGGGCGTGAGTTCGATTATTTCGGCGGAGCTCACCCCCGATCCGGAGCTCGCACTTGCCTGAACGCTCGCATGAAGCCGCGCTCTTTTCCGTCTCCGACAAGCGCGGCGTCGAAGATGTCGCGCGCGCGTTGCACGAACGCGGCGTCGCCATTTATGCAACCGGGGGGACGCGTACCTACCTCGTCGATCGCGGCGTTCCCGCACAAGACGTCGAATCGCTCACCGGTTTTCCGGCACTCTTCGGCGGCCGGGTAAAGACGCTTCACCCGAAAGTCTTCGGCGCGATCCTGTACGATCGCGGAAACGAAGAACACCGCGCGCAGATCGAACAATACGCGATGCCGAGCATCGTGGCCGTCGTCGTCAATCTCTATCCCTTCGAGGCGACGGTCGCGCGCGAAGGCACGACGCTCGACGAAGCGATCGAACAGATCGATATCGGCGGGGTCGCACTCTTACGTGCGGCCGCCAAAAATGCCGCGCACGTCGCCGTGCTGACCGATCCGTCGCAGTACCCGAACTATCTCGCCGCGCTCGAAAGCGGCGAGATCCCCAATGGGTTGCGGCGGCGGCTTGCGGTCGCGGCATTCGAACGCACCGCTTCGTACGATATCGCCATCTCGCACTATCTCGCGACGAAGGGCGAACTCTTGCCTTCGGACCTACCGGGCGCGCTCACGCTCGCGCTGCCGCTCGCGCAGCGGTTGCGCTACGGCACCAACCCGCAGGAGCGTGCGGCATTTTACCTCGGGCGCGAGGACCGCGTTCCCGAACAGCTTCACGGAAAAGCGCTCTCGTATAACAACCTGCTCGATCTCGACGCGACGCTCCGCCTGCTTTCGCGCGCCGCGCTCGGTGCCGAATACGGCAGCGAACGCGAACGATTCGTGCGTGCGGCGGTGGTGAAGCATACCGTTCCCTGCGGCGTCGCGCAGCGCTCGACGGTGGGAAAGGCGGTTCGCGATGCGATTGCGGCCGATCCGGTCTCGGCATTCGGCGGAATCGTGGCCACCGATACGCGCCTCGACGCCGTAGCGGCGCGCGCACTCGCCGAAGTCTTTCTCGAGATCGTCGCCGCACCGGACTACGATGACGACGCGCTCGAGATTTTGCGGAAGAAGAAAAACCTGCGAATCATGCGGTTCACGCCCGAGCTTCCCGACGAACTCGCTGCGGAGTTGCGCGTGCGTTCGGCGCTCGGCGGCGTGCTCGCCGAGGAGAACGATCCTAACGCGGAGCCCGAACGCTGGAGCGTGGTGAGCAAACGCGCTCCCGACGATCGCGAATGGCACGATCTCGCATTCGCGTGGGATATCGTGCGCCACGTCAAGAGCAACGGCATCGTCATCGTCAAGGGCGGCACGACGCGCGGCATCTGCGCGGGCCAGACCAATCGCGTGAGCGCGGTGCAAATCGCCGCACATCGTGCCGGCGAGCTCGCGGTCGGCGGATCGTGCGCGAGCGACGGATTTTTCCCGTTCGCCGATGGGCTCGAAGCGGCAATCGCGGCCGGCGTGACCGCCGTCATCGCGCCCGGCGGCAGCGTTCGCGATGCGGAAGTGATCGCCGCCGCCGACCGCGCCGGCATCGCGCTCGTGTTCTCGAGTTACCGCTACTTCTTGCACTAAAGAAGCGTCGACCGATACTCCTTGTCACGCCGAGTAGCGCGGCCCTGTCACGCCGAGTAGCCGCTCTGTCACGCCGAGTAGCCGCTGCAAGCGGCGTATCGAGGCGCCGTCGCTTTGTCACGCCGAGTAGCCGCTGCAAGCGGCGTATCGAGGCGCCGTCGCTTTGTCACGCCGAGTAGCCGCTGCAAGCGGCGTATCGAGGCGCCGTCGCAGCTCGCCCTCGATACGGCTGCTTCGCAGCCTACTCGGGCTGGACTTGACCCGATTTCGTGGACTCCAAGATAAGCCTCACCTGATGAGGAAAAGGAGGGTCCATGAAACCGAAGTCACGCGAGACGTACTCGGCCG
>JAJXXM010000135.1 GCA_021781095.1 bacterium | reverse complement strand
TCGATTATTCTCCTCGACTTTATCGAATCAAAACTGAAAGAAGGCATACCCCTCAACGAAGCGTTGATCGAAGCGACGACGGCGCGAACGCGGCCGATCTTCCTGACCGCCGCGGCCGGAGTGCTCTCCTCGATCGTGATCGCCGCAGATCCCGTATGGAGTGGATTGGCGTGGGCGCTGGTCTTTGGCATGACGATGTCGGCCGTGCTCTCGGTTCTCGCGATTCCGCTGTTATACGGCATCATCGCGCGAGATCGCGCGCCGGTCTCCGAGGCTCTTCCCACACCCGGAATAGAGGCAGAGCGCGTGCGTAGCACCATCAAGTTCCCCGAGCTCGACGGTATCGAGATTGAGTCCACCGCGCTCCCGCGTCTCCTCGAAGGCGAAAGCATCGCTCTCGATATGGAGATCTTCCGCGGCGAACGCGACGCTCGCGACGCAGTAGCGTATCTCAGCGGTCCATACCGTGTTGAAAAAGCGAGCGTTGAACTCCAAAGCGCATATGGCGCAATTACCTCGACGCAACACCTCACCTTGCGTTCGATCGAAAACACCCCGTCATGGAAAGATCTCGACCGTGAATAAATTCGTTCTTTTCGCCGTCGCACTCATTGCGTCGCTCTCCCCCTACGGCGCAATTCGCGCCGCCACGACTGCGCCGCCGACGGCGGCGCAATCGCTGAGCCTCGACGACGCGGTAAAAATCGCACTCGTACGAAATAACGCCTTTCGAAGCGCTGCAGTGAGCGTCGAAGCGGCGCGCTCTCAACTCGGCGAGGCGGAAGCGCCGCTCCTCCCGGGTGTCGCATTGCAAGATTCCTATCAAAGCGTGAGTACCGTTGCGAAACTCAGCACGCCGATCGGCGCGCTCCCATTTAGCGCGGTCCACGCCACGAACAGCCCGATCCTGGCCATGCAATACACGCTCTTCGATGGCGGGATTCGCAACGCTCACGTCGGGCAAGCCGCGGCCGGCCTCTCCGCAGCGGAATCACAACTCGTTCAAGCCCGGGGTGCTACGATAGCGGCGGTTTCGCAAGCATACTTCGGCGTCCTGACCGCCGAGCGTATGAATGCAGTTGCGCGACGCGCGGTTGATATCGCGCGGCAGCACGAACATCAAGCAGCGCTTTTCTTAAAAAACGGGACGATTCCACGGGCAGATCTGCTGCGCGCACAAGCCGAACTCGCAAATGAAAAAGTTCAGGCCATCGGTGCCGCGGGAGCGGTGAAGCTCGCCGAAAATCAACTCGACATGCTCCTCGGCGTACCGCTTACCAATCGTTACATCCTCACCGATCCCCTCAGCCTCTCACCGCCGACATTCCATCTCTCCAATCTCCTCACAACTGCGCTTTCCCGGCGCGGCGACCTGGCGGCAGCGCGCGCGGCGGTGCGCGCGGCACGCAAAGGCATCGTCGCGGCAAAGGCGTCGCGCGTGCCGCAGGTCAACGCAGTCATCGCCGACGGAAATACGCAGCCCGCGGTCGTTGGCGGCTACCACAATCAATTCTCGATCGGTCTTACCGCGGTCTGGACGCTTTTCGATAACGGATATTCAAGAAACGGGATTGCTCTCGCCGAAGACGGGCTCAAACAAGCGCAACTCGGCGTCGCGCAATTACGCGACGGCGTCGAGCTCCAAGTCCGTCAGGCCTTTCTCCGCGAGAACATTGCGGCGTCGCAGGTCGAAGCGGCACAAAAACTTGTCGCCGTCAGCGACGAAACGCTCCGCCTCGCCGAGGTGCGATATCGCGGCGGGGTTGGAACGGAGCTCGAGCTCGAGGACGCGGATCTGGGAGATCGGGCCGCACGTGAAACGCTGGCGCGAGCCGAAGGCGATCTGCGCGTTGCGGTCGTCGATCTCCGCTTTCGGGCCGGACTCCTGTAGAAGCCGCTTGACATTGCACGGAGGGCGTGCGACATAAGGAGGCGATGTTCGATGAAGATATCGCCTTTGAGATCGACGTGCGGATGGAGCCGACTTGGCGACGGCACGCGCGCATTATCGCTTCGTTCGACGCACTTGCGATCGGCGAAGCGATGCGCATCGTCAGCGACCACGAACCGCGGCCGCTCAAGGGCGACTTCGAACGCCTCCGACCGGGGCAATTCGTTTGGCTTCAAAGCATGCTCGGGAGCGATACCTGGGAGGTGCTGTTGCGTCGCATCGGCGAGATGCCGGTCGAGACGCTCGCGCACCTGCTCGCCCGCAGCGCATTGTTCTCCTCGGCAAATGCAAGCACGATCGAAGCGCTCGAGCGCAGCGCAACGCAACGCGAGATCGCTCGCAATGCATCGCTCTGCGAACAGGGTTCGCAGTGGCCGCACCTCGGGTTGGTCTTACGCGGCGGCCTTCGCGCGATCGTCACCTCGCCGCTCGGCCGCGAACATGCGCTCTACGACGTTCTTTCCGGTGAAGCGTTCGGCATTCTCGATACAATCGACGGAGGCGTCGCTTCCGCACGTTTGATCGGCATCAGCGACAGCACGCAGGTCGCAATCTTTCCGCGCACCGTCGTACGAACGATCTTACAAGAGGATCTTCGCGTGGCACGCGCGGTCAATGCACAGCTCGCACAACGCCTTCGCATGGTCATCGATCGCTTTACCGCACAAACGTCGTTGCCGACGATCGGGCGCGTCGCAGCGGCGCTGCTTCCGCATGCCTCACCCGCTTCGGGGTTATCGAAGGCGCTCGCAAGCCTCGATGGCGTCACCCAGGGCGACCTCGCCGTTGCCGCCGGCACGGTGAAGGAAGTCGTCAATCGCACGCTCGCCGAGCTCGAAGCCGGAGGAGCGATCGAACGAGTCGCAGGGCGCATCGCGCGACTCAATCGCGAGATGCTCACGCAAATAGCTGCGAAT
>JAJXXM010000370.1 GCA_021781095.1 bacterium | reverse complement strand
GAACGTCGTCGTAAGGCGCGTGTACGCCGTCGAAAGGTCGGCGCGATCCCCGGCGGGGAGCGCATCGGTCGCGGCGCCGGCGACGCGGAGCAGCGGTGAGGTGAGGGCGGCGATCGTGAGGGCGGCGACCGCGGTAAGGATCCGTCTTTTCATCGCTTTGTAGAACGCGTCAGCGCCTTCAAACGTGCCAGCGCAACCGCTAATTGTTTGTCTTGCGGGCTGCCGAAGGGGACATCGATCGGCTGATCGACCACGATATTGGGTTCGATCCCCTTGTGGTTGATATCCCGGTCGAGGGGCGTGACGTAACGGGCCACGGTGATTTTCAAGGCTCCTCCTTGGGGCAGCAGGTAGAGTTGTTGAACGACGCCTTTGCCGTAGGTGCGCGTGCCGATCACGGTGGCGAGGTGATAATCTTGAAGGGCACCGGTCGTAATCTCGGCGGCGCTGGCGGTGAACTTATTCACGAGCACCACCAGCGGCGTGAGGCCGCCGATCGCATTGCCGGTCGCTTCGCTCTCAATCTTCGTGCCGTTGCGATCGATCGTCGAGACGATCGGGCCGTGCGGAACGAAGTTGCTCACGATTTTTACCGCCTGCTCGACGAGCCCGCCGCCATTGTCGCGAAGGTCGAGAATGTACCCCCGAACGTGTTTGGCTTTGAGCGCGAGCAACGCTTTGCGCATTTCGTGCGCCGAGTTGGAGCCATATTCGCTGAGATGAATGTATCCGAATCCGTCGATCGTCTGCGAATAGACCGTCGGTACGATGACGATATTGCGAACGATCGAGAGCTCGCGTTTCTGCGTCGGTTTATTAAACGGCGCGATTTGCAGGCGCACCGTGCTGCCCTTCGGTCCGCGGATCCAACGTTGCACGATATCGGTCGCAACGTGCGCGACGGATTTCCCGTCGACCGAACTGAGAATCGCCGGATAGGTGAGCCCCGCTTTCGAAGCGGCGAGCCCCGGTAGCGGTTGCAGCAGAATGCGGCCGTCGCGCAGCTGAAAGATGTAGACGCCGATACCGCCGAAATCGCCGCCGGAGAGGCTCTCGTCGAGCTGTTTCCACTGGCGCGGCGGTAGATAGACGGTGTAGGGATCGTGTGGAGCGGCGAGGATTCCGCCGAGTGCGGCATCGACCAGAGCGCGCTGCGTCGCCTTTTTGAGGTGCGGCGCATCGAGACGATAGGCGGTGTCGAGCGCGTCGGCGAGATGCTCGCCGTCGAGCAGGGCGTGCCCGGTCGGTACGATTGCAAGCGGCGCGGGCTTCGCGATGCCGTGGGCATGCAAATATGCCGTCGCCGCTTTCTCTCCGCCGGAAAGAAGCGTCGCCGCCGTTATCGGTTCGTAATAATATCTTTCGACGTCGCCGAAGCCGGTCGCAAGCGTCTGTGCACCGGGCAGTGCCGCGAGGCGTTGCGCTTCCTTTGCGGCGTTGAGGCGTGTCAGCCCAACCCACGCGACGGCGATAACGGCGATGACGGCGATAGCGATGACGAGGAGTGAAGTAGAGCGATTTTTTGGCGCGTCGTTCAAGCGGAGATCTCGGTTTCTACAAGTGAGGAGGAAGAAAAGCCTTACGGAAGGCGTGGGGCGGGATCGACGGGTTTGCCGTTGATACGGATCTCGAAGTGAAGGTGCGGCCCGGTCGAATAGCCGGTGGTTCCGACCGCACCGATCGCTTGCCCTTGCTTCACATGTTGGCCCGCGGTGACGTAAAACGCCGAGAGGTGTCCGTACGCCGTGGAGTAGCCGTCACCGTTATCGATCAGAATAAATTTACCATATCCGCCGTACCATTGCGCCATCATGACCGTCCCCGAGGCGGCGGCGGTGATCGTCGTGCCCATCGGGGCGGCGATATCGAGCCCGGTGTGAAACTCCGGCGCGCTCCCGAAGGGGTTTTTGCGCCAGCCGAACGGCGAGGTGATGATGCCGGTTACGGGCCAGGTAAAGTGGATCGGGCCGTGCGGTGCGACGGCGTTCCCGGCGATCCCCTCGGCGCGACGACGCGCCGCCTCTTCGGCGGCGATCTCGGCCTGCCGACGACGGATCAGCGCCTCGAGACGCGCCTCCTCGGCGGCGGTTAACTCTTCGTAGGTTGCGACCTCGACTGCGGCACTGCGGCGTTGCCGGTCGGCGAAAGCGACGAGGTTGCTGCGTTCGGCGGCGAGTGCGGAGAGGCGATTCTGTGCTTGCTGCTGCGCCTGTTGTTGGGCCTGTAGGGCGATCTGCATCCGCTGCAGGTCGCGCTGCACGGTAGCAACCTTGCGCTCGGCGTTTCGCCGGGCGATCACCGCTTTCTCGTTCGCTTTGATAAGCAGTTGCAGATCTTGCCAGCGTTCGACGAAATCACTAAACGACGTCGCCGAGAGCAAGACGCTGAGATAATCGGGCTCGCCGTATTCGTAGATGCCGACCAGGCGCTTGCGTAAGAGGCCGTTTTGAAAGGCGAGCGATCGTTGCGCTGCAGCAAGTTGAATCGAATTCCACGAAATGCGCGCCTGCAACGAGCGCTCTTGCGCGGAGAGCGCGCCGAGCTGCGAACGCACCGTCGCCATCGCGGCGTTCGTCTCGGCGAGCTGCGATTTAAGGCTCTGCACGCGCGCCGCAACCGCGTTGAGGCGGGCGCGCTTCTCCTGCAGTTTTTTCGCCAAGCCGCCGGCTTTCGAACGCTCTTGCTGGATGCGTTGCTGAATCTGCGTATGATCGGCGCCGACGAATGAGAGCAGCATCGCCGCCGCTAGAGCAAGAGTGGGGAAGCGCTTCACGTGCGTCGCTTATCCTTCACGTATGCAGAGCCTTCGATCGATTTCGCGTACGCCTTCAATTCCGCGGCGATGAGACCGATCTGCCCGTAGTCGGTAAGTTTGCGGCGTTCGTTGGAGA
>JAJXXM010000245.1 GCA_021781095.1 bacterium | reverse complement strand
ATACGGGGCGAGACGTTCGACCGGATCGCCCTTGATTGCACGATCGCCGTATATGCTAACGTAGGCGTGCGCGCGCGCGCACGATTCCGCACCTACGCTGAGGCACTTTCCGATGTCGAGCGTTCTCTCGCAGCGGCCATCGCCCGTGCCGGATCTACGCGAAGAGCCTTCCCGCCCCCTATGTTTGCTCTCGAACGGATCGAAAGTGAAGGGTTTGCATTGCCCGGCCCCCCGCGCGACGTCGGCGAAATCGACGAGTGGCTACGATTACTGCGTGCGTCGCTGGAGGCTGAAATAGTTGCACGGATGAGAACGGCTTGTGAAAGGACTCTTGCGCGCGGCCTTGCCAGGCTAGGCACGGTAAAAGCGCGCGCGCTTGTGGCGCTGCAGGGCATCGATCGGGGGCTTTCAGCGTGAGCGGCGTTCGAATACGATCCATGGAGGCGATTGCCATCCTCGATTCCCGTGCGGTTCCGACGCTTCGGGTGACAACGCATTTGTCCGACGGGGCCATCGGGGTGGCGAGCGCACCGTCGGGGAAGTCAACGGGAAAACGTGAAAAGCGAGAGCTACGCGACGGCGGGGCGCCTTACGGAGGGCTCGGCGTAGAACGCGCACTCGCGAACGTACGCGGTCCCATTGCGCGAAAATTTGTGGGGATGTCGATCGGGGATCCGCGTGGGCTCGACCAGGACCTTGTGGATCTGGACGGGACGCTCGACCGATCGAATCTCGGCGCGAACGCGATGGTCGCCGCTTCGATGTCGTTCTGGCGCGCCGCCGCGGCCTCGCAGCGTGTCCCGCTGTGGCGATATTTTGCTTCCGAACGCAGTGCATCGATTCCGCTTCCGCTTCCGCTTTTTAACGTTATCAACGGGGGCGCCCATGCCGTCGGCGGGTTGCGCCTCCAAGAGATGATGCTCGTCCCGCATGGGTTGAAAGCAATCGGCGAGCGTATCCGCTGTGGTGCGGAAATTTATGCGGCGTTGCGTCGCGAATTTGCGACGCGCGGTCTTTCGACCGCCGTCGGGGATGAAGGCGGCCTTGTTTATACCAATGGGCGTGCTACCGATGCGATAGCGATTCTATGCACGGCAATCGAGAAGGCCGGATACCACGTTGGAACCGACGTTTCGTTGGCGATCGATGCAGCTGCCAACGGGTTCTGCGACGAGGATGGAATCTATAGCCCCGAGCCTGGTCTGCGCTATTCGAGCGACGAGATGAACGCGTGGTGGGGCGCGTTGATCGCTTCCGCCCCGCTCGTCATGCTTGAAGATCCTCTGGGCGAAGACGATGTTGATGCCTGGGTGTCCTTGACCGAACGCGTCGGAAACAAGATTATTATCGTCGGCGACGATAATTTTGTAACCGATCCATTGCGGATTCGAAACGCGATCCGCGTCGGTGCGGCAAATGCGGCGCTTCTGAAACCAAACCAAATAGGCACGATCTCCGAAACCCTTGAAGCCGCCGCAGAGGCTCGCCGCGGGGGGTATCGCGTCGTTGTCTCGCATCGCTCCGGCGAGACGGCGGATTCGTTTATCTCCGATTTAGCGGTCGGGATAGGCGCGGATTACATTAAGGCCGGGGCTCCGGTACGGAGCGAACGGGTAGAAAAATACAACCGCCTGCTGGAAATTTACGAGGAATGCATGCGAACGTGAAGGCCGCCGTATTTTCCGACGAGGCAGAACGAGTTGGTGCCCTCGTGAGGCTCGCACACAAATACGGCGGCGCCGCTCTTCGTGCCGAAGTCGGGTTTATCGTTGAGGGCGTGACCTCAAAGAGAGCGGCGGTGGCGGTGCTCGGTCAATTTAAGCGTGGGAAAAGCATGCTTGTTAACGCTCTCTTAGGCAATAATATTTTGCCGATCGGTAAATTACCCCTTACGGGCGTTCCCACGCGCGTGTTGTACGGTGAGCCGGCTCTATTGGTGTGTTATCTCGATGGTCGAAAGAAGGCGGCAAAGATCGAAAACCTTCCGACGTACGTAACTGAAGTGCTGAACCCCGGTAATGTTCTGGGAGTTGCATACGTCGACGTGACATACCCTTCCGAGTTCTTGCGCGACATTATCCTCATTGACACGCCGGGAATAGGATCGACGTTGCAGCACAACACTGCGAGTGCCCACGAACTGAGCGATAAAATCGATTATGCACTTTTTGTTACCGGACCGGAGCCGCCCATTACAGGCGAAGAACTATCGTTTTTTAGAGAAGTTCAGGGCCTTGTCGAACGGGTGACCGTCGTTATTTCGAAGATTGATTTGGTTCGCGGATCGGAGTCGGAAATCGTCGACTTTATAAAGCGCACGATCCATTCCGAACTTGCCGATGATTTTCCAATATATACGGTCGACGCTACCGTGCCGGATAATGGCATCGATGAATTGCGTGACCATATCATTCGATCGATGGCAGAAAACAATCGAAGCGCCGTCCAGCGGTCACTCGCTCGTCGAATTAAGAGAACGGGAGCCGGCATTCGCCGTATCATCGAAATTCAACGGGCGGCGGCGCTTTTGCCGGAATTGGAGCGCAGGGCGGCGCACAATACGTTTTCGCGCCTTTCCGAAAAGATCATGGATCGCGGTACGGATATCATCCGTGCTGCGGATCGCTTCCCGGATGAAGCGATGATTGCGGTCGATGCGCTTCTCGACGACCTCGTTCATGAAGGAGAACGCGCGTTATCGGCCTCCATCGACTCATTTGTTACGCGCGAGCATCGGGAAGGCGAAAAGGATTTTTATGGATGGGTTGCAGCGTGGGAACGAGGGTGCTTCGAACGGGTGTCGGAGTTTCTGAATCTGCGGGTGAAGAAACATAAAAATGCGATATGCTCTGGAATCGTCGAATTGGAAGACGGTTTTATTGAGGCCGGTGCGG
>JAJXXM010000400.1 GCA_021781095.1 bacterium | reverse complement strand
AGCGGCACCTTCTTCGGCGCGCGCCGAGTCGAGATCCTGACGTGCGACGTCGCCCGTATGAACGAGCGAGCGCGCGCGGGCCAGGTCGGCGGCGGCTTTCGCATAATTCGCGCGTGCGGCCGGCACCTCGGCGATCGCTGCGGCGAGTTGCGCCCGCGCTTGCGCCAGCGCCGCCTCAGCCTGCGGTACGGACGCTAGTGCGCTTGCGACACCCGCCTGCGCCTGCGCGATGCCGCCTTGGCTCTGTTGCATCAGCGTCGTTTGCATCGTCAGCGCTTGATCGTAGGCAGCCTGCGCTTGCGCGAGCCGATGTCGTTCGTCGCGATTATCGAGGACGACCAGGAGCTGCCCTTTGCGGACGTATTGATTCGTCTCAACGGGAATCGAGTCGATTTTCTCGCCGATTTTACTCGTTATTGCAACGACGTCTGAATCGATCATCGCATCTTCCGTGCCCGCGTGAACGCGCGCATAGGCGTACCAACGCCCACCAAATATCAGCAACACGATTGCGAGAATCGTGCCGAGAACGCCGAAAATTACTCTTTTACGTGGTTGATTCGAGGAGGCATCCTCGCCGGCATCGCCCCCATCAACCGCTGAGTCTTTTGGGCTCTCCTGCAGATTCGTTGCCATTATTTGTTCCTTGCTCCATTGAGAAAAATTTGGATGTAGGTTTTCAAACCATATTCTGGGTCTGCGTAAAAACGCACGTCGGGGTATTTTTGGCGCCCCATCACGTGCGCAAAGATCATCGATCCAAACACGGCGGCAAGATCCTCCGGGTTCCCAGCGAGTTCTCCTCGCTCGACACGCGACGCCATAAATGCTACCAGCGCTTCTCGAACCGCATTTTGCGGCCGCCATGTTGCCGAACCGTAGACGTTCGCTTCATAGTCGTCCTCAACCATTGACCAGCGAACCATATCGCGCATGCTCCAAAGGCGGTCCATGAGGAACCGTCCCATCGTCATGAGATCGCTATCGACCGATCCGCGCAACGATACGGTGAACTCGTCGATCGAGGTACTCGGACAGCAGGCTTCAACAAGCTCGTAGAGGAGATTTTCCTTCGTCCCAAAGTGGCGAAAGAGCGTCGTCTCGTTGACGCCCGCGACCTCGGCGATCTCGCGCGTGGTAGCGGCACGTTTCCCTTTTCTTGCGACGACCTCTCGAGCGGCGTGAAGGATGCGTTCGCGCGTCGCGTCGGCACCGGCGGCTCGTCGGTCGTCGGCTCGCGTCGCGATATGCGCGCTCACTTCGCCCCCGTAAAGACCGAGTTCGAGATCGGCACGTTCATCTGATAGTTCCCGTAGACAGCACGCGAGCTCGCACGAACGCGGAAATTTATTTCGGCGCTCTGTTCGGAGAGTACGTCGTAACCGTTTTCGCGACGATACCACTGACGCATCGAAATCGTGCCTCCGTCGCGATAATGCCAGGTCATCTCCACCAACTCCCACGTTGCAGGATCGACGATCGCGTGCGCGTAGGCAAGAATATCGCTGTACTGCCGCGGCGCAACGGTTAACAAGTAGACTGGGCGACCGCTCCACATGCGCGTGCCGGCATACGAGACGGTATTTTCCTTCGACCACGATCCGGGGTCGCCGACGTTATTGAACATTTTCGAGAAACCCGCAGCGTACATTGGGACCCGGTCGAAGACGACCACGAATTTACTCGGCCGCTTATAATACGACGTGCCGTCGAGCGTCGGCGAGAGAAATGGAAACGACAACATATGCGTCGTTACATGAACGCGCGCGCGATAGCTCGTGAGCCCGGGGTTCCGGTCGAGCATCTTGTCGACGATCGCCGTGGCGGTCATCGGGCGCAGCATGGGGCGCTCCCCGGAGAGCGCAAGCAGCCCCGGCACGAGCGCGAGAACGAGGATGAGCCGGGCGATCATGCTGCATTCCCCCCCTCGACCTCAAGGATGCGATCGAGGCCTGTGAGAGCGAGTTGCCTCCGCACATCTTCGTGCGACGTGCGAACGGAGAACTCGACGCCGTGGGCGCGGCTCCGGCGAAGAAGCGCGACGAGGCTGCGCATCCGCCCGACATCGAGGCTGGCGAGGTCGGCGAGATCGACGACGACGCGTTCGGTATGCCGATCGACGATCGAGTCGAGGTGAGCCTCGTCTCGACCCACATCGAGGAGATCGCTGGAAAATGTCTGGATTTTGGTCGTTTTTGTCTTCATACAATTAACGCAAGCAAGTACTTGCACGAGCAGACTACCCTATTTTGGAACTGCCTGCAAGTGCTTACACGCATTTTTAACCCATTTGGACGGCGAGGGTTGCGGCGGCGCCCCTTGGAAGGGCGCTAGCCGATGGAGAGTTCACTGCTTCTGGATCTCGCTCGGCAGGCCGAGTTACTCCGGCCCTCGATCCTCTGGGATCCGATCGAGCCCGCCGGAGAGAGCCTCGCGCTCGATGCCGACCGGAGGATCTATCCCGCGAGCACGATCAAGAGCCCACTCGCCGCGGCCGCGCTCCTCCTCGCAGCGCGAGGGCTGCGCCGACTCGACGAACGCCGCCCCGTGCGCGAGGAGAACCGGACGCTCAACGATGCCCCCTCGCCGATCGAACCAGGCTACCCGGCGAGCCTCGAGGAGCTCTGCCGCTACGCCGTCGACCGCTCGGACAATATCGCGACCAACGAGCTCTTCGACCGCCTCGGGCGCGAGGAGGCGACGGCGATCGTGCGCGAGGAGCTCGGCCTCACCGCGACCGCTTTCCACCGCAAGCTCTCCGGCAGCGACCCGCTGATCGCCGACCCGCAGTGGGACGGCGTACATCGCAACGCCCACTCGGTACGCGACGCAACGCGCCTCTTCCGGCTCATCGCGCAGCGCGCGTTCCCGGGCGCCGAGCTATTGGAGCGCTGG
>JAJXXM010000094.1 GCA_021781095.1 bacterium | reverse complement strand
GCGGCTCACTGTTCGCGCTGGATCGTTGTCGTTAGCGTTACGGGTAATATCTGGCGCCCCACATGAACTTCTACGCGGACGGTCATGCGCTCGCGAAAAAGAATCAGTCGATCGAAGTCGGATACCGTATGCCACGAAGTTGTGGTTCTCGTTGAAACCGGCTGGCCGGTATCGTCATCGATTGAGGTTTGCAATTTCGGCGCGCCGACGCCGGTCTCGCTCAGTTGCAAAGTATCGTTCGTCGCGTTCCTGATGGTAACGCGGGCCGAGCCCGAAGGCCAGTAGCCCCAGACCGTTCTTGCGTTGCATCGCCAGTGCGATCCGGTGACCAACTGCGCTGGAAGTTGACAGTAGCGCGCCGCGTCAACGGTGAGAAAATCGTGCGGCCGCTTCGAACCATCGGTATCGATCCAACCGGCAGGGTCGGCAACGATCGTTCTGACGCGGGGCGGATTTCCGGGTCTCTTGTACGTGATGCGCGCCGAATAACCGGTCTGCGAAACCGAGAGAATCTTCACGACCATGAGTTCGTGAATCGCCGGAGATCTCGTTGCGGTGAAGGTGCGTTCGTAGCGAAAGGTCGCACCGGGGTAGATCGCACGAGGAACGAGCGCGAGTGATTGCGGGGCGGCAGCAGGCGAAGCGGCGATGAGCGCCACGCCCACGAGCGATACCGAAACGAGACGGTGAAGGCGAGGAATCATGCGGTCGCTCTCTCAGAGAGATGAAGAAACGTGAAATCGTGAGCCATCCCAACCGCCCGCAAAATGAAGAAAGTACTTTTTCCAGCCGCGCCTCGACTTGTCCCCACCCCGCGGCCTTCCTTCTGAACCGCTCTACCTTAAGGCGGAGGAGAGCGAAGGCTCGAACCGCGTGGATTTTATCGACCGGGCCACGAATTGGGGCGTATGAAAATCGCTGCGCCTCTCCTTCGCCCACTGCTGGCCGCCCTTTCCGCGCTCTCGCTGCTCGCCGTCGGCCCCTGGCCGCGCCCGAAGATGCCGATCTCCCCGCCGATGGGAATCGGACGGCACGGCATGGTGGTGACCGAGCAGCGCTACGCCTCGCAGGTTGGGCTCGAGGTCCTCAAACACGGCGGCAACGCCGTCGACGCAGCGGTCGCTGTTGCGTACGCGCTCGCGGTCGTCGACCCGTGCTGCGGCAATATCGGCGGCGGCGGCTTCATGTTGGTGCGCATGCACGACGGGCGTAGTGCCTTCATCGACTTCCGCGAGGTTGCACCGGCGCGCGCGACGCCGTCGATGTATCTCGATAAACAGGGCAACGTCGTGCCGGGTCGCTCGACGAAAGGCTGGCTCTCCATCGGTGTTCCCGGCACGGTCGCCGGCATGGAGACGGCGCGCAAACGCTTCGGCACGATGTCTCGCTCCGCACTGATGGCGCCCGCGATCGCTTTGGCGAAAAATGGCTTCACCTTTGTCGGTGGCGATCTGATTCCGTTCCGCGGTTCGCTCACCGAGGGTTACAGCGGTGCGTATACGTTTGCGAAGCAAGCGAATCTCCGCGCGATCTGGATGCCGAACGGGCATCTTCCGGTGCCGGGACAGGTCGTCAAACAGCCGGAGCTCGCGCGCACATTAGAAGAAATTTCGCGCGGCGGCGCGGCGGCGTTCTATCGCGGACCGATCGCGCACGCGATTGTCGCTGCAAGTAACGCCCACGGCGGCATACTCTCGCTTCGCGATTTCGCCGATTATCACACCGTCGTCAGCACGCCGACCGTTTGCGATTACCACGGCTACAAAATTATTTCATCGCCGCCGCCGAGTTCGGGCGGGGTGACGATCTGCGAAATTCTGCACATCGTTGCACCTTATCCGTTTACGCAGTGGGGCTGGCATTCCATCAAAGAAGCGCACTATCTCGTCGAGGCGGAGCGGCGCGCGTACGCCGACCGCAATGCCTATCTCGGCGATCCGGCATTCGGCGCCGAGCCGATCGCGCAGTTGCTCTCGCAATCGTACGCCGCGAAATTACGTGCCGAGATTTCACCGACGCGCGCGACCCCTTCGAGCCAAGTGCATCCCGGGCTCGGCGTCCACTGGCACGAGCATCGCGATACCACGCACTTCTCGATCGTCGATCGCTGGGGAAATGCCGTCGGCGTCACCTACACGCTCAACGATTGGTTCGGCTCGGGGGTAATGGCGGGCACGACGGGATTCTTTCTCAACGACGAGATGGATGATTTCACCTCGAAACCCGGCGTGCCGAACATGTATGGATTGGTGCAAGGGAAAGTCAACGCGATCGAACCGTTCAAACACCCGCTCTCCTCGATGTCGCCGACGATCGTGTTGCATGGCGGCAAACTCTTCATGGTGACCGGAAGCCCCGGCGGATCGCGCATCATCACCATTACGCTCGAAACGATTCTCAACGCCGTCGATTTCGGTATGAACGCGATGGCGGCCGTCGACGCGCCGCGGATCCACATGCAGTGGCTTCCCGATGAGATTCAATACGAGCCGGGTGCTTTTGCACCGAGCGTCATTCTTGCACTCGAAAAAGAGGGCTATAAGCTCGTGCAGATTCCCACCTGGGGCTCGGCGCAGGCGATCATCGTCGATCCGAAGACGGGGTTGCTCGAGGGCGGCAGCGATCGCCGCCACCCCGCCGGCGCGGCGTTGGGGTACTAAGCGACCTTCCCGCGAGGGCCGACGGGGCATCACCTGGTATAACGCGGGGATGCAGACCCTGACCCCCCAACGCTTGAGGGAACTTGACCTCAAGGCGACCGATGTGCGCGAAGGTATCATCCGCGCGCTGCTCGCAGCGGGCTCCGGCCATTCCGCCGGCTCGCTCGACATGGCCGACATTTTCACCGCGCTCTACGGGCACGTGATGCGTCACCGCCCCGAGGAGCCCGCCTGGCC
>JAJXXM010000429.1 GCA_021781095.1 bacterium | reverse complement strand
CACGCCAGCGTCGCTTCGCTCCGGGAAGGATCGCGCGTAACGAGGTGTGATAGACCGGCCAACTCACGCCGGGAAAGCGAACGAGCGGAAAGCGCGACATCCAGGCGCAGAGTTCGAGATTCTTCCGGAAGCGCGCATCTTCGATCGAGATAAAATATCGCGATCCTTTAGCGATGGCGCTCTCTTCATCGAAGGGCGTCCAGAGATAAGGATCCTCTTCCCAGCCGAAACGATCCATGTAGTAAAAGATATCGGGACCGTAATGCGCGATGACGGGTAAGGCGTTGCGCGGTAGCGCGCGGTCGAGAGCGACCGCGTTTCGGTACGCCGACTTGCTATAGCGATAGTACGGTGCAATCGCGGTGAGGCCGCCGAGGAGGACCGCCGTTCCGAGAATCGCTCCTCCGACCGCGAGAGCGATCGAGGCGGGGCGCCTCGTGCCGAAGCGATTGCGCGCCCAGATCGCCGCACCGCCGATGGCAAGTGCGCACGGCGGGAGCAGCAAAAAGAGATAGTAATCGACGCGTTCGACCGCGATCACCGCATATGTATAGAACGCCGCACCGAGAAACCAGAGCGGCAGGAGCAACGGAGAGCGCATCCGGACGCGCGGAAGCACGAAGAGCGAAAGAAGAACGACGATCGTGCCGATGCTACCGAGCATCGTCATCCGGAAAAGGTTCAAACCGTAGAGTGCAAGTTCGATCTGCCGTGCGAACGCATGGAGAGAGGTCAACGATCCGAGAAGATGCGGAAGAACGTGCTTGTGGAGGATGCCGCTCGCCCATCGCCACTGTGCATGTGCGCGCACCGCGTGATCGTACATTTCGAGAATCACGAGCGGAACGAAGCCGAGAACGATCAACGCGGTTGGGCGGATCGGATGTTTCGCGCGCAAGCGTTCGATGAGTGGGCCGACGGCGGCGACGAGGCCGGCGAGCGCGACCGGCTTCGCGAGCAGGGCCATCGTACAGAGCCCAGCTGCCCGTGCAAGTCGACGCGGCTCGACGGCGAGATCCTCAAGCAGCAATCGTGCCGTTGCATAGAGCGCCGCAGTAAGGAAGAACACCATCGCCGCGTCGGGAGTAAAGGTGCGCCCGTAGTAGATGCTCCCGGGAAAGATCGCAAAAGCGAGTGCGGCGATCAGCCCTCCGAGCGCATCGTCGAAGAGCCAGCGCCCGAAGAGCCCGAGCACCGCGATCGTCGCGACGCTGAAAGCGAGGGTGAGCAGGCGCCCGAAGATCGGGTGGATGCCGAAGAGATGATAGAGCGCGGCGGCGAGGTAGGGCACGATCTGCAGTTCCAGCTCGACGTAGTGCGGCGGCGGCCCGTCGTAGTTGGTCTGCGGGTAGAGAATGTTGCCGTTGAGACGATAAAAATTCCGCGCGATATTCGCGGTATCTCCCTGGCGCCAGTTGGGATGATCGAGGATCGGATTATGTATGCCGTGCAACCGCAGGGCCGCGCCGAACAGGCAGATCGCGAGCAGAAGAAAACGGAACGATTTCACCGCGTGTGCCGAAACGTCCAGTATTTATTGACGAAAAAATTCACGAAGATACCGGCAATCGTTCCGACCAGCCAGGTGCGATGCCCGTAGTGGTTGCCGAAGAACGGTTTGGTGAGCGGAGCAACACCGAGACCGACGAGCAATGCGAGCGCCGATACCGTGAGGAATTGCACCCCTTCGCGTACCGCGTTTGCATCCGAACGGAACGTCCAGCGTCGGTTGAGATAATAATTCGAGACGCCGCCGGCCATGAACGCAATCGAATAGATGATCGCATACGGCAACGCCTGGTCGTGGTTGGGAACGAAGTGTTGGAGAACCGTGAAGAGGATGAAATTGAGGATCGTGCCTGAGAGCCCGACGATCGCAAATTTCGTGAATTGGCGAACGCCGCGGCGCTTGGCGACGGAATGAACGATACTATGCAACCCAATACCAATCGGCAAAGAGAACGGTGAAAAGCCCTAAGAGCGGGAGCGAGAAGGCGAGGATGAGATTGTTGACCCAGGGGCGATCGCCCCAGCGAGCGAGGATCGCAAAGAGCGGAAAGAGTACGAGCGCGAAACGCGGCATACTCATCAGGCTCGATGTCGACATCGGGATGAGAATCGAGAGCGCCATGTAGGCGATATACGACGGGCGCAACCGCCTCCAGCCGAAGATCAGCACCGCGACCATGAGCGCGGTAAAACTCAATTCGAGCGCCTGGTTTGCAACCGCAGCGCCGGATTGAGCGTGGGCGATGGCGATAAACGAATTCGCAACGCTCACCCACGGTGGTGCGAGGTGCCGGTTCCAATGCGCCTGGACATGTGAAAAGAAGAGCGGATCGCCGGTCAGCACCCAGAGGTAGGCCATATAGAGCGCGAGTCCGCAGCCGATCAGCGCTGCCGGGAGCAGCGAACGGATGTTTTCGACGAGCCGCTGCCGATAGACGGAGTACCACTCTAACGCGAACGGTACGACCAAGAGGATGCCTTCAACGCGCGTCATCGCTGCGAAAAATCCGATCGCTCCGGCAATGAGCCAGCGGCGCCGCCGTAGGTAAAAGAACGTCGCCACGGTGAGCATGAAGAAGAGCGATTCGGTGTAGACCGCCGAGAAGAAGACCGCGGAGGGAAAAATCGAGACGTAGAAGATCGCGCGCCGCGCAACGGTACGGTCGAATTCGCGTTCGAGAAGTTTATAGAGAAAGAGCAGCGCGAAGAAAAAGCACGCGTTGGAGATGAGCAATCCGGCGACGAGGTGATTCCCCACGAGCACGCCGAGGGCGCGGATCATCATCGGATAGAGCGGGAAGAAGGCCATCTCGGTGCCTTGGTAGCCGTGCGTTGCGATGTTGAGATAGTGGACGGCATCCCAGCGTCCCCATACCGCGAGCAACAAC
>JAJXXM010000136.1 GCA_021781095.1 bacterium | reverse complement strand
GCGCCATCCCGCTCTTCGCAAACGCACAGGGCGGCGTCAGCTGCCAGATGTGCCACACCTCTGTTCCCAATCTCAACGCCACCGGCCGCTACGTGCTGGCGACGAACTTCGCGCGCGTCCTCGACGCACACGCACAGATGGAGAACAACAAACACCTTCCCGTCGCGCTTGAGTTTACGCTCAACAAGTCGAGCGTTGCCGATCCGACTTTCGGAAACAAAGTTATGGTCGGTGTGATCGACCTGCTCAGCGCGGGTTACCTCGGAAAAGATTTCACCTACTACGCGTCGGTGCCGATCGTCGAAGGCGGTATGCCCGCAGGCTCGATCGATCAAGGCTGGATCGCCTATAACGGGCTCAGCCACGGCAACGGCAGCTTCCAAGTCGGCATGTTCCCGACTCCGTTCTTCGCACCGTGGGTCGCGATGAATCTCTCGCTCTCGGGATATTCCTTCGCGGCACTCGGCGTCGGCAATAACGGCGTCGGCGTCGGCGACAATCGCTGGGGCGCATCGTACACGCAGATCGGCTCGAAGGGGCTGATCGGCAACGTCGCCTACATGACCAACGAAGGCCCGATCGAAACGGCCTACGACAGCGATACGGATAACGCCGCTGCCGGTGCCGTCGGTCAGTCGGTCGTCGGATCGTTGATGTACATGTGGCCGGAAACCCGTTGGTCGGGCGGCATCGCGTTCGAAGGCGGCACGACGCCGTTACCCTCGGGTGCGAAAGATAGCTACTCGCGCATCGGCGGACTCGTCTCCTACACCGGCCCGCGCTACATGTTGCTCGGCGTCGATCTGCAGGGCAACGATAACAACCCGCAAGATATCTCGCCGGCTGTCTCGTCGCAGAGCCATGCGTATTCGCTCGAAGCGATCTACAATGTCGTTCCGAAGATGGCGAACGTCGATCTGCGTTACGACACCACCAACGACGGCATGGGTACTGTCGGCAATTACTACATCGGCGACCTCGCCGTCAACATCCAACCGAACGTCGTGTTCACGGTCGAAGATGCCATGACGGTCGGCGGAACGCCGGTCTGGAGCTATCAATTGCTCTGGGGCGGTCCGTGGTGGAAGAACCACTAAGATCTCCACGGTAAGCGTCGCGAGAAAAGAACGGGCTCCCGAGATTCGGGGGCCCGTTCTTTTTGTGGTTGCTGCTTCGCGGAGGTTACTTGATAACTTTGACCGTCAGCACCATTCCGGCGTGGCCGACGCCGCAGAAGACCGAGCAGTGCACCTTGAACGTTCCGAGTTTTTTCGGGGTGAAGGTGACGGAGCTCGTCTTGCCCTTCAGAATGACGGTGTTGGGAATACCGAGATCCGTATCGGCGATCCCATGGGCGACATCCTTGCTGGTGAGCCGCAACGTCACCGGTTGGCCTTCATGAAGGGTAATCGTCTCGGGTTCAAACTCATAACGGCTCGCCGTTACGTCGATCGTCCGCGCCCCTTCGGCATGCGCGACGGCTTTGGTCGCCTGGGCCGCCTCGGCATGAAGGGCACCGGCAAAGGTGCCGGTGACGATCGCCGCTGCAGCAAGCAGTGCGATTGGCTTGAATGACATGAAGATAGATAGACTCCTTTCAGTAATCGTCCCAACCCGGGGCTTCGACGCCTTCTGGGCGCCTCCCCGATAGAACGCTACCCGGCTCGCGGTCGTTCGCTTTCGCGAGCCTGCCCCGGCCGCTCGGTGGGGCAAATCGGCCTGGGAAGCGCCCCTCTACTAGGTATAGAGGATTGTACGGCAAATCGGTGTGCAACAAACAGCCGTATCTCGCGGCGGTACCTTTCCCACCTTCTTTACTGAGACGCAAAGCGTTTGCCATCCGACGGATCGCATACTCCCGGTGCGGCTGGCAAGCAGCGGGAACATTCGCGTGGCATCGGTATCCCCTCGCCCTTCGAGGGAAAAGTTTCCTTGACGTAAAGGTGCCCCCCTGAGTTGAGAAGAGTCGAGCGCAGCGGGCTGTTGCAACGCTTTTTATGCAACCGCGAACAGCGAAAGAATTCGTGAAATTTCTAAAACCCCGATCGGTGCCTATGTCGTTGCTCGCAACGAGTGTCCTCACGGCATGTCGTTCCGGATCCACCGGAATGCCATCGGCAAATTCGACGATACAAAGCCTACCGCAAACGCCGAACCGCGCCATCGGATCCGCCGCGAGCCTCCGATCGGCTTCTTCATGAGCGCGTATTTCGTTCATTGACGCTCCTCGACGAGCGCAGCCGCTATGCGCTGGCCGTCGACCCAGCATTCTCGTATCCGAGCGCGTCGGTTGTCCGGGCGATTGATGAGGCAGTACGCGAACACGCATATCCGAAATCCTTGCGCGTTGATGACGGCCCCGAGTTCATCGCCTCTGCGCTCGAAACGTTGGCGCCCGAGCATGGCGTCGAGATCCTGTTCACCCAGTCGGGTAAGCCCACACAAAACGCCTTCATCGAGTCCTTCAACTCGCGTGTCCGCGATGAGCTGCTCATGCCAAACCGATTTCGGACGATCTTCGAGGCATGCGCGGCAGCCGAAGACTGGTGCCAACGCTACAACTCCGGTCGCCCGCACAGTGCACTGAACGGAATGACGCCCGAGGAATTTCTATCATGCTACGAAAATGCGCCCGCTCCATAGAAATCGCTGGCCGCATGAAGAGATCTAGTCCAACGGAGGTCGCAATCTTCGATTTTATCGAGGGTTGGTATAACCCACGGCGCCGAAATACGGTGCGAGGAAGCCTCTCGCCCATGGAGTTCGAGCGCCGGAAAGTCAAGTCCCAAATCTGCTGTAAATTCGATTCAGAGATCGTGAGCGCTTAAGAGTCGTTCTGCGCGATCGCGATGGAGGGCGTGTGGTGTGCTGCGCGCCACTCGTGGTACTCGTCCATCGCAAGA
>JAJXXM010000137.1 GCA_021781095.1 bacterium | reverse complement strand
CTCGCCGGTCTTCGTTCCGACCTGGCCCGGCGCATACGATTTCCTACGCTACGGTTGGGACGGCAAGCCGGCGCCGAGCAAGGCGTTGCATCCGATCGCGACACCGCCGCCCGGGCTCAAAACGATTGCCGTCGTCTCCGCGATCAGCCCCGGCGCCTACCGCATCGAGGACCGAGGAGCAGTGCTCTGCCCCGATGGTTCGCCCGGCCATGCGCTTCACCTCACCGCACTCTACGATCCCTCCGTTCACACGCTCAGTCGCGTCGTCATCGATACCAAGACGATGCGCATCTGCTCGCTCCGTTTCAACATCTTCGCAACGATCGTCGCCGTCTCACTCGGGGGATACGTGCAGATGAATTTCGGCGATGTCGGAAACTATTGGGTCGTTCGTTCGTCGAAAATCGAGATCGCGATCCACACCTTCGGGATTCAAGTCAAACACGGCGACGCAACGATCGCCTATACCGCGATGAAGTTCCCGAAATCGATTCCGCTCTCGATGGTGACGCCGCCGAAACCGAGCGCCTCGCCGTCTCCCGGCGCATCGCCCACAGCTTCGCCCACAGCATCACCATAGTCACCGCGAGCGCAGGGCGTGCTCGCGCACGCCCTCAAACCAGGCGTTCGTGCGTGCGGCGCTTCCAGAAGAACTCGTAGTAACCGAACTGCAACGCGAGCACGACGCAGAACGAAAGCGCGTACCCCATCCAGATGCCGTCGATGCCGAAGCGTTGCATCAACAGATATGCCGCCGGCACTTCGACAAGCCAGATCGAGGCGATGCCGTTCAACATCGGTACGATGACATCGCCCGACGATCGCACGACGCCGGAGATAACGCTCGAATTACCGAAGAACACGTAACTCCATAACGTAATCGCCAGTAGCCCCGCGGCGATCTTCAAAGTCGGCATATCGGTGATAAACCAACCCAGAATATCGTGGGCGAAAATATAACAGAGGACGACGAGAAAACCGACCACGATATAATTGAGAACGACCGCCGCGCGTACGACGCTGCGCAGGCGATCCTCACGCCGCGCGCCGATGCACTGCGCGCCGAAGATCGAGGCGGCGATACCGAGCGAGACCGCCGGAAACTGCACGTAGCTCGCGACCTGATTGACGGCGCCGTACGCTGCGGTCGCCGACGCGCCGAATCGATTGACGAAACTAATCACCGCCACTTCGGCCAACGCAAAAAGCACGACCTGGATGCCCGTCGGAATGCCGATGCGCAAGACCGTCCAGAAAATCTTCCAGTCGACGATAAAATCGCGGAGCATCTCGCGGTCGAGTTGAAGCGGGTCGTTGCGGAAACGAAGGATCAGCAGCAATCCGACGAGGGCGAGGCTCTGCGCGATAATCGAGGCAACCGCGACGCTTACCACGCCGAGATGCGGTAACCCGAACCATCCGAGAATGAACGCCGGCGCGAGCACGATGCTCAACAGCGTCGAAAACGTCAACGCGTAGAACGGCGTTTTCGCATCGCCGACGCCGCGCATTACCGTCGTATACGTTATATAGGGAAAGAGCACCGGCGAAAACAGAAAGAGCACGCGTGCGTAGCGGTCGGAATCATGCAGGATGCTCGCCGGCGTTCCCAACGCGGCGAGGATGCTCGGAGAGAACAACTCGCCGAGGATGGCGACGACGACTCCCATCGCCAGCGTCGCGCCCAACACCGTGCCCGCGATTTTTTTGACCTTGTGCATATCTTTGGCGCCGTACGCCTGCCCGATCAGGACGGTACTCCCGCTGCCGATGCCGATGAGAAACGAGAACAGCGCGAAAATCAGCGGAAAGACCGCCGAGACCGCGGCGAGCGCCTCGACGCCGATCAACCGGCCGAGAAAGATACTGCCGAAGGTTCCCGATGCCGATTGCATGATGTTGCTCAGCATTAACGGAATGAGAAAAAGCACGAGGCTTTTCCACAGCGGTTTACTCTCATCGAGCGGATCGAAGCCGCTGCGGCGCGCCGGCGCACTCGTTGCCATTCGTCGTGCGTTCGCTGACCGCAACGGCAACCCCCTTCGGCAAAGGTGATCGTCGCGCGGGCGCGCATTATCGTCTTTATGCGGCTCGACAAATTTTTCAAAGTCTCCCGGCTGGCCAAGCGACGCAGCGAAGCGCACGAAGCGCTCGAGCACGGCCGCATTTTGCGCGACGGAAAAGCGTTGAAGCCCGGACAGCGCGTCGCAGTCGGCGATATGCTGGAGATTCATTACGTCAATCGCGTCGTCGTCGTGCGCGTGCTCGAAGTTCCGTTGCGCGTCACGCCCGCGGTCCGGCCGGCCTCGCTGTACGAAGTCGTCGAGACGCGGCGCGAGCAACCCGACGAATGGATATAGAAGCGACACCGTGAATGCGTCGCTCTCGACCGATGCAAAAGATGCGCTCGCACGCGAGATGCCCGGCGAGGCGCATTGTCGGCTCGCCCTGCTCGAAGCGCTCGTTATTTACGGCGGCGTGCGCGGACGTTTCCACACCCAACGCAATGCCGTCGCCCGTCTCTTTTGGTCGCTGCTTCCCGACCGTAAATCGTTCGCCATCGAATCGCAGCCGGTCAAGCGCTTACGCGGCGGCGTCGACTACAGTATTCGTATCCCCGACGAGCTCCTCGCGACAAAAAGCAAAGCACGACGGCGCTGCGATCGCATTATGGAGGCGCGCGCCGCATTTCTTGCCGTCGGATCGCTCGCGGCGGAGAGCGTCGGCTACCACCTCGAATTCACGCCGCATAATGCCGGCTTGGCCGCGCGCCTTGAATCGCTGCTCGCCGGCATCGGTTATCCCCCGAAGCGCACGAAGCGAAAAGCGCGCGAGGTGCTCTACTACAAACACTCCGACACCATCGTCGAATTGCTGACGCTGTTTGGCGCCCATCGAACGGTGCTCG
>JAJXXM010000251.1 GCA_021781095.1 bacterium | reverse complement strand
AGTTCGTCGCAACGAATCCCAGGATGCAGGTTCGATGCCGCTGTCGAGGCCCCGTTTATAGACCGCTTCGCCGATCTCGATCTTTTCGATATCGATGCGAGCCCCCGCTTCGGTGATAATCCGCAGGGTCGCATCCATAATTTCAGGGCCGATGCCGTCGCCGTCGGCGACGGTGATTGGAACGCGTTTTTGATTTGCAGTCATAGCGCAACTAACTTAGACGCGCTCGATGGGGCGCCTCTTCCTGCCTCGATTTATCGAACGCGCCGCGAGGGAGCGCCGCGCGCACGCTCCCGGAGGCGGGCCGTGGCCTAGGAGACCGCGCTTGCTCTTGTAGCCAGAAAACGTTCCATCTCGCTGGTGGGAAGCGCTTTGGAATACAGAAAGCCCTGCGCGATACGGCAGCCGTAGTCACGTAAAAAGACGGCTTGTTCCGCACGCTCGATCCCTTCGGCGATCGTTTCTAAACCAAGGTTATGCGCCATACCAACGAGCGTTTTGACGATCGTCTCGTCCTCGCGCTCGCGACCGATTCCATGGATAAAGGATCCGTCGATTTTGAGAACGTCGAACGCAAATCTGCGCAGGTACGCCAATGAGGAATAGCCTGTCCCGAAGTCGTCGACTGCAGTGCGTACTCCGTAGCCCTTGATCTCGCGAACGATCGATATCGCCTGTGCCACATCGCTCATCGCGACGCTCTCGGTGATCTCGAGTTCCAGAAGCGCAGGCTCTAAGCCGGAGCGATCGAGGGCGGAGACGATTTCTCGGGAGAGATGTCGGTGGTGTAATTGTCGCGCCGAAAGATTCACGGCCAGCCGGAGGGGGCCGAAACGCTTCACCCATTCGGCGGTCTGCATCGTCGCGGTTTCAAGAACCCAGCGCCCTAACGCGACGATGAGTCCCGAAATCTCGGCGCTCGGTATAAAACGACCGGGTTCGATGAGACCGGTGGCGGGGTGTTGCCAGCGAACGAGTGCCTCGACGCCGACGATGTGCCCATCGGTTAAATCAATTTGCGGTTGATAGTGGACGACAAACTCATTTTTCTCCAATGCGTGTCGTAACGATCGCTCTTGTGCGAGACGCATGAGGATCGGTGATTCGAGCGTTGCATTGTAAAAATAGAAGCCGCCGCGGCCGCGATCCTTCGCACGGGACATGGCGATGTCGGCGTTTTTAATCAGAATGTCGCCGTCGGTACCGTCTTCGGGGTAGACGGCGATGCCGATACTCGCCGAGAGAAACTGTTCGATATCGTCGACGACGAAAGGTTCTTCAAGCGCGGCAATCGTCTGTTCTGCTATGTCGCGCAACCGATCGTTCGAGCCGGCGTCTTCAATCGCTAACGCGAATTCGTCGCCGCCCATTCGCGCGAGCGTCCCAAGATTCGAAAAAAGTCCCTCGATTCGAGTTGCGACCGCCTGCAAAAGTTGATCCCCGAGCCGATGCCCAAGCGTTTCGTTGATATCCTTGAACCGGTCGAGCCCAAAAAAGAGCACGGCAACGCGTTGCATGCGAAGCGGCGCTGCCTCCAAAGCCCCGCGGAGACGGTCGCGGAAGCCGCTGCCGTTGGGAAGGCCGGTGAGCGCGTCAACGTAGGCTCTGCGTTGAAGATGTTCGCGAACGCGGCCTCGTTCGATGAAGGTCTGCAGCAAGGTGACGATGAGCCCGAGAAATTCCATGTCGGTGTTCGTAAACGAGCGTTGTCCGTCGAGCTGGGTAAATATTGCAGCCCCGGTCCGTATGCCGCCGACATCGATAGGAACGGCGATTGCGTCACTTTGAATCGTCGGAGGGGTATCGTTGCCTGCTTCGGCGATTCGTCGCGCAATGGCGAAGAGCTCTTGTTCGATCGGTGCCCCGAGGGAGGTCGACGTCGCAGCTTCAATCGTGGGATTGTGAGTGCTCGTGTCGACAATTGCCCCGAATCGAGCCCCAAAGACGCGACATCCCAGTTGAAGCGTCTCGACCATTCCGTCGAGCGGTTCGCTCGCGCTGCTGGCGATGCCGTAGAGATCGCGTACGCGTCGACTCTGTACGCGCGCTTGCTCCTGCGCCTCGATTTGTAGCGTGATATCCTGAAGAACGGCGTAGACGCCGATAATATCCTTGCCGCTGTATTGCGGAATAAGCGTCGTGTCAAGCGAGACGAGGCTGGCGTCGGCGCGAAGACAGCGCAGGGCAAAAGACGAGCCTTTGCCGACGGTAGCCATGATGAAACGGCGCCGCGCCGTCGTTCGATACTCGTCGGCTACGAAATCGCCGAACGAACGGCCGAGAAAGCGCTCCCGATCGTAGCCGCCGATCCGGACGGCGGCTGCATTTGCCGCGGTAACCGTACCGTGAAGATCGACCGCTATCACTCCATCGGGATTCGCTTCGAAGAGGGAGCGAAGTCGGCGCGTACTCTCGTAGCGCTCGCGCTCGGTCGCTGCGAGGGCCTCTTGTTCGGTCCGGCGATCGGTATCGTCGTGCAAGATCGAATAGACGCCGGCGAACGATCCGCCGTCGAAGAGCGGAACGGTCTTCACGGAGAGATAGCGAGGGTTCAAGAGATTATCGAAGATCGTGACGTCGTACTCTTGGGTAAGCCCCGAACGCGCGTTGCGGAAGTAGCCTTCGTGCTCCGCTATTCGTTCGGCGGGAATGAATTCGCGGAAATGATGACCGATAGAATCGGAAAATGAGAGGCCGACGATTTTTCGCGCAGCTTCGTTCACCTCGGTAACGAAGCCGTCTTCGTCGAGTATGAGGATCGGGTCCGGATTATCGGCAAAGAGCGCGCGGAAGCGAGCTTCGCTTTCGAGGATACTGTCGCGCGCTGCATATTCTCGCGTGATATCTTCGACGATGGATACGATCGCCAGCCGATCGTCATCTTGTTCGATCGCGCGCGTCCATCGGCAAACG
>JAJXXM010000101.1 GCA_021781095.1 bacterium | reverse complement strand
TTCGTTGGCGCGCGTCGGTTGGAAGAATTCGCAGCGCTTCGCTGCCGATTCCGGCGATCTCGAATGCGCGGCGGACGCACCCGTGCGTTGCGGCCGACGCATAGCCCGTGATACGCGTTCGTTGCGGATCGATGCCGTGTTCGCGCACCTCACCGCCGAGAGCGCGCGTGCGCGCGACGAGAACGCCGATGAGGTTCGCCTCGGATGCACCGGTGGTGAGTACCCCGGTAGCCGCAGAGGGAAAGCCGAAGAGATCGCGGGACCATGCGATGACTTGACGTTCGACGTAAACCGCGCCGTGGTTACGGCCTCCGACGTTGGAGTTCATCGTCGCCGCAAGCATCTCGGCGATCGCTCCGCTCGGGGTGCCCGTGCCTTGCACCCATCCGAAAAAGCGCGGATGAATATTCCCCCCCGTGTAGGGGAAAATATGCTCTACGAACGTTTGGTAGACATCGGAAAAATCGCTCGGGGCGCGCGGCAGCGGTTCGCGCAGCCGCTCTTTTGCGCTCTCGGGCATCTCTTGCCAAGCGGGGCGTTCGCGAACGTCGCGAAGAAAATCGATGGCATCGTCGAGCGCGCGATGTGCGGCCCCACGAAACGCCTCCCAATCACGCGGGTCGAGCATGCTGTCGATCGATCAGGCGTTCGAATGCGCGGAAAATTTTCGGCACGTGTTCGTATTTATAGCCGAAGAGTTCGCGATCGTCGGTAAGATGGACGATGATCGCCGGGTCGGCTTCGAAGAAGAGCAGCTTTCCCTCGCGGTCGATCGAGCAGTCGAAGCCGATATACTCGAGCCCCAACGATTCGGTGAGCCGCTCGAGCGCATTTGCCGCCGCAGCGGGAAAGACCGCGCGCCAGTCTTCAAGAAAGCGGCGTTCTTCGTCGCGCATCCACTGCTCCGCTTTCATCTCCGAGCTGTAATAGTGAACCATCCAGTTCGACGAGATGGCGAGGTGATACGGGAAAATCTCGCCGTCGACGGCGATCAAGCGATACTTCCGAAAGAAGCCGTCGGGCGAGGCATAGTCGACCCACGGGGTGAGAAAGAAACGCTCGCCGTCGGTCTCTTGTAGATATGCGTGAAGTTCGGCGGAGTTGCGGACCAAGCGCGCGCCTTTGCCGGCGTGAGTATCGATCGGCCGAACGATGGTCGGCTGAGCGATTCCTTCGTTCTGGAGCGCCGGACGGAGGCGTTCGACCGTTTCGGGAGCGTTGCAACCGGCGATATGCGCGGCGAGCCGCGCACAGCGTACGCGATTGGTTTCGAGTACGCGTATCGGGTCGTTGACGATCGGGCGGGCGAGCAACTTGGCGACGAGCTCGGCGAGAAGGAGGACTTCGACGTTCTCGCTCGATTCGCCGATGGCGTTGAAAAGTGCATCGTACTCGGGGAGTTGCAGCGCTGCGAGTTTTTCGGGCGTCGTAAGATAAAGCTTGTGCAGCGTCGTTGTCTCGCGATCGATAAGATATTCTACCGGCGTGTTTGCAAACCAGTCGCCGGGAGCACAGAATGCGAGAATACGTCGCTGCTCCTTCGGCGCGATCGAACTAAAGAGTTGACGCACGGCGAGCGCGCGTCGCTGATGGGCGAGCGCCTTCACGCGGTTCCCAAGCTGGAGTTCGAGTTCGTACATCGCGAGATGCGCGACGAGATTCTCTTCGTCGAGTCCGAGCGCGAGACGATACTGCGAGCGCGCTCCCTCGAGATCGCCGGCGGCGTAGAGTTCGGCACCGTACCCGAGACGCGCGGCAAGCAAATGCGGGTCGAGTTCGACGGCTCGCGCGTACGACGCACGGGCGCGCTCCCGCTCTCCGAGCTCTGCAGCAATAAACCCGCGATTCGAAAAAATCTCTGCAACCGGCGGCGATTGTTCGCTCGCCGCGTCGAGCACTGCAAGCGCTCCACGAAGGTCGCCGATCGAACGCAGGCGCAGCGCTTCCTGATTGGCGCGACTCGGCTCTTCGCGCGGGGATGTCTGATTCGCCCCGCTGCCGGGAACGTCGTGCATCGGAGGCTGCATGACGAGCATCTTTTTCGGGAACGCCCCCTCGCTCCTGGCAAGCATCGGCATTCGCGTGCCGTCGGCTCGAAGCGAACGCGGAATCGACTTCGACCCAAGCGACGGGTTGCCGCTGCTGCGCTCGGCTGTCGCCGCGATTCGCGAGGGCCCCGAGGCCGTCGTTCGCGCCTACGCTGAAGGCATGGCGAAGGAATGCATGGGTGGGGAGAACACCCTGCTCTTCGTTCCCAGCGGCGACGAATTGCGCTGCCGTCAACGTTTCGGCCCCGATGTTGAGCATGCAATCGATATGCGCGTGCGTGCGAACGATAGCGATGCGCTGGTTGCGAAAGCGTGGGCGGCGCGCCACGCGATTTTTACGTCGCCCGATGCTCCACCGCTATTCCCGACCGAACGAAGTGCGTGCGCGGTGCCGTTGCTCGACTGTGGAATACCGGTTGCGGTGCTCTATTTGGGATTCGTGCAACAACTCTCCAGCAGCGCGCTCGAACGTCGTTGCGCTCTCGCCGCCGAGATCGCCGTTCCGTTTGCGTTGGCGTGCGAACGCGAAAGCGATCTCGCGCGCAGCCTTTACGATGGGCTCACCGGGCTTCTGACGCCGCGGGCCTTCCGCGAACGACTCGCGTGCGAGCTCGCGAAAAACGGCGAGGGCGGAAAGCTCGCGCTCTGGTTTATCGATACCGACCGCTTCAAGGAAGTCAACGATACCTTCGGGCATGCCGTCGGCGATCGCGTGCTGCAACAGATGGCCGAGTTGCTGCATACCCACGCCGTAACGCGCACCGATTTTGTCGCGCGAAACGGCGGCGACGAATTTTGCGCGGCGTTTGTCGGCATTCCCAAGACGCTGGCCATCGAGCGAGCCCAGGAATTTTGCGATGCGGTGCGTT
>JAJXXM010000081.1 GCA_021781095.1 bacterium | reverse complement strand
TTTTTTTGCCGCCGGGGATCGCAAGCTTTTCAAAGAGGATACGCCCGAGTTGTTGCGGGGACCCGATATTGAACGGTTCCCCCGCCGCCTCGACGATGCGCTCGGCGATGCCCGCGATGCTCGCCGTTAATTCCACCGAAAACTCTTGCAACGCTCGCGCATCGATCGCGATGCCGGCCTCTTCCATATGCGCGAGGATCGGCGGCAACGGTAGCTCGACATCGCGATAGAGCGCGAGTTGCTCGCGTTGGGAAAGTATTTCCGTCGCCCGCTGCGCGACGCGGGCGGCGACATCGGCGAAGACGGCGGCATCGCGCACCGGCTCTTCGTCGAGTACCAGGAGAGCGGCTTCGGCGGGGTCGGTGCAGCTGCGCGACGGCTCCAAAAGATGCGCCGCCAACATCGCATCGTCGGCAAACGCCGGGACGGCGAGCCCGTAGGAATCGAACGCGCGCAGCAAACGCTTCGTATCGTAGCCCACGATCGCACGCGCGCCGGCGAGCGCGCGCTCCAGCGACGAACGCAGCGCTTCTCCGCGTAGCGCATCGATGCGAAACGAGAGCCCCGCATGCGGCGCAGCGCTAACGCCGATGGTGTCGCCCTCGATTGCAAGCGCGATGTATGGCGCCCCCGCCATCCGCGCTAACTCTTCGCCGAGCTGTACGAAATCTGGTGGATCGACGGCAGCGACGTAAGAACGGAACGCTCCGTCGGGTGCGCGCAGCGATGCCATGAGCGGCAAGTCGGCCGACGGCGGCGGCTCCAACTTGCGCAGCAACGTGCGGAACTCCAACTCGCGATAGAGCGCATATTGCCGCGCTGCGTCGGGCGGATGCAGGGCAGCCGTCTCCCAATCGAGCGTCACCGGCAAGTGGCGATCGACGCGCGAAACGTCGCGACAGAGCCGCGCTTGCTCGCCGTATTCACGCACCAAGGCCTCCCAGCGCGGCTTTCCGGCGAGCGTCGGATCGGCGAGTAACGCATCGAGCGAACCGGCCGCCTGCATCAGCGCGATTGCAGTCTTCTCCCCGATGCCGGGAATACCGGGGAGATTGTCCGACGGGTCGCCTTTGAGACCGCGGTAATCGGCGAGTTGTTCGGGGGTGAGCCCGTAGCGCTCGTGCACGGCGGCGCGGTCGTACCGCACCAGATCGGTAACGCTGCGCCGCGTCGCGAGCACCAGCGTCGCATCGTCGACGATCTGTAAAAGGTCGTTATCGCCGGTCACCACCAATGTTTGCGCTCCGGATTTCTCGGCTTGCGCGGCGAGCGTGGCGATGATGTCGTCGGCTTCGTTGCCCTCGAGTTCGGCGATCGGAATTCCGAATACGTCGAGCACGCGACGCACCAAAGCGAACTGCGAGCGCAATTCATCGGGCATCGCTTCACGTTGCGCCTTATATTGCGGCATCATCTCCATGCGGTGCGCCGGCAAGCCGCGGTCGAAGGCCGCAATCGCATGGGTCGGGCGCTCGCTTTCGAGAATTTTTACCAGCGTCGTCGTAAAACCGTAGGCCGCATTGATCGGGACACCGCCGGCGGTAGTCAACGGCGGAAGCGCAAAAAACGCGCGATAGACCAGGCCGTACGTATCGAGCAAGAGCAAACGACGGCGCTCGGCCATCAGCGCACCTCGAGTCGCATCGAACCCGCAACGACGCGCCCGTCGTCGCAGATTTTTAGCACGGAGAGCGTATAGCGCCCGGCGTCGGCGGGAAGATGGAACGGCAGAATATCGCTCGCCGACGGCTCGACGCTCCAAGCGACCGTCGACGTATCCGACTCGGCGATCGTGAGATCGCTCGGCGGTAACGCGACGCGTTCGAAGCCGAGTACCTCGGGATGCTTGCCGGTCGAATCGACCCACGGGTGCCAGGTCGTCTCGGGGGGAGCGCTATTGAGCGTGAGCGTCGCGCCGACTGCGAGGAGGCCCGGCGCATCGTCGAAGAGCGCGCTTCCCGAGGGAACGCCGCGACTGATGCGCAGCACCACGGTTCCGGCGCCGTCGGCAAACGGGCCCATCGCGAGTTTCGCAATCGATCCCGGGCGGCCATCATCGCCGATCGTTCGTAACGTCGCCTGCGCGGGGCGCCCCGGGGTGTCGAGCGGCAGCGCGATCGTATTCCACGCAATCGCACCGGCGCGCACCATCGCCGCACCGATCGAGACCGTCCCTAACGCGGTGCGCGCGGTGAACGCACCGTGCGCGATACCGTTGCCGTCATCGGCGACATCGGATTGGACGCCGAGCGCGCTCTCCAACGTGAAGAGCGTGTTGCCGCGCGCACCCGGCGAACGCGCGGTAACGCCGATACGCTGCCCCTCCGTATAGCGCGACGCCGAGAGTGCGAGCGAGACCGCCGCACTCCCGAGTTCTCCGGTATCCTGCGCTTGCGGGACGACGTCGACCTGATCGGCATCTTTCGCTACGTGGCCTTGAAGATCGATCTCGGCGATGATGAGATTGGTGCCGAGATCGGGCATGCTAAATGCTCCGCGAACGAAGCCGTTACTGCCCAGCGTCAATACCTGGCGCTGCACCGATGCACCGTGCGAGAGCGTAACGACGACCTTCGCACCGCGAAGCGGCGCGAGCGTATCGACGTTGTTGGCATAGATATCGAAACCCAACGGGGTGCCGATCGATTGTCGGCGATGAAATGGACGCACGCGAACGGTGAACGGCGCGGTGGGAACGGTGACGCGCGTCTCGGCACTCGCTCCACCGGAGGCAATCGTTACGCCGTAGGTCGAGGCGAGCCCGTCGGTCGGTCGCGGAATCGAGAGATCGGCGACGCCGTTTGCATCGGTGCGCACCGTCGTTTCCAGCCACTTCGAGATCGCCCACGGCCGCCGTTTCTCTTCAAAACCGACGACGACGTGCGGCGAGCGAACGATCGTCACGGTAACCGGAAGATCGC
>JAJXXM010000378.1 GCA_021781095.1 bacterium | reverse complement strand
CGTTTCGCGAGCGCGATGGAGCGCAGCTTCGTAATCTCCACCAGCGTTTCGAGCGGGCGCGGCAGCGGGCCGAAGCGGTCGCGCACGCCGGCGGCGATTTCCTCGACATCGCCCTCGCTGCGCGCGCGAGCGAGCTGCTGATAGATCGCGATCTTTTGCGAGACCTGCGGCACGTAATCGTCGGGAACGAACGCGCTCACCTTGACGTCGATCACCGCTTCCTGGCGCTCTTCCATCGTCGCGCTCGCTCCGCGCCGTGCGGCGATGGCATCGGCGAGCAGCTGGCAGTAGGTGTCGAAGCCGACCGACGCGATGAACCCGGATTGCGCCGCACCGACGAGATTGCCGGCGCCGCGAATCTCTAAATCGCGCATGGCGATTTGCAGCCCCGATCCCAAATGCGTGAATTCGCGGATCGCTTCCAGGCGCGCCTTCGCATCCTCGGTGAGCACTTTATGCCCCTGGTAAAGCAAATAGCAGTAGGCCTGATGGTTCGAACGACCGACGCGACCGCGGAGCTGATAGAGCTGCGCGAGCCCGAAACGGTCGGCATCGGCGACGATCATCGTATTGACGTTGGGAATATCGATGCCGTTCTCGATAATCGTCGTCGCGACGAGCACGTCGGTCTCGCCGTCGATGAACTTCTGCATGATCGGTTCGAGCTCGCCCTCGGTCATCTGGCCGTGCCCGACGGCGATGCGCGCGCGCGGAACGAGCTGCTGTAAGGCATTCGCGACCGCATGGATCGATTCGACGCGATTGTGCAGGTAGTACACCTGCCCGCCGCGATCGAGTTCGGCGGAGATCGCTCGCGTCACCACGGCATCGCCCCCCGGCAGCACGACCGTTTTAATCGACATGCGATTTTTCGGAGCGGTCTGAATGAGCGAGAGATCGCGAACGCCCATCAACGACATGTGGAGCGTGCGTGGAATCGGCGTTGCCGAAAGCGTGAGAACGTCGACGCTGGTCTTGAGTTCCTTCAACCGTTCTTTGTGCATCACCCCGAAGCGCTGCTCTTCGTCGACGACGATGAGGCCAAGATCGGCGAAGACGACGTCCTTCTGCAGCAAGCGATGGGTGCCGATGACGATATCGACTTTGCCTTCGGCGAGCGCGGCGAGCACCGTCCGCTGTTCGGCTTTGGTTTTAAAGCGCGAGAGCTCTTCGATGCGCAACGGGTAGGCGGCGAAGCGCGTGCTGAAGGTGCGATAGTGCTGTGCCGCCAGCAACGTGGTCGGCACGAGAATCGCCACCTGTTTTTTATCCGAGACCGCTTTAAACGCCGCGCGCAGCGCGACTTCGGTTTTGCCGTAGCCGACGTCGCCGCAGACGACGCGGTCCATCGGGCGCTCGCGCTCCATATCGGCCTTCACCGCGCTTACCGCGGTTGCCTGATCGGGCGTGAGATCGTAGGGGAACGCCTCTTCGAGTTCGCTCTGCCACGCGCTATCGGGCGAGAACGAAAAGCCGCGGCTCATCTCGCGTTCGGCGTAGAGTTCGACCAGCCCGTCGGCGATCGCCGCGAGTTGCGAGCCGACGCGCGCTTTCGTCCGCGCCCATTCGACGCCGCCCATTTTCGAAAGCCGCGGCGTCGCGCCGTCGCCGGCGGCATACTTCGTGACTTGGTGCATCTGCGTGACCGGCACCATCATGCGGTCGCTGCCGGCGTAATGCAGATCGAGAAAATCTTGCGTGACGCCGAAGAGCGTTTCGCTACGCAGCCCGACGTACTGGCCGATTCCGTGCACCGCGTGCACGACGAAATCACCGACCTTGAGATCGGCGAGCGTTACCGGAACGCCTTCCTTGACGGCGCGCAGCTTGACGCGTTTGGGCGGCGCACCGAAGATCTCGCGATCGCCGAGGATGCGCAGCCGACCGTCGGGGAGCGTAAAGCCACCATCGATCGAGCCGTGTTCGATGCAGATGCCGCCTTCGGCGAGCGCGCGCGGCATCGGCAACACGTCGATCCCGGCAGCGCTAAAAATTTCGCCGACGCGCGCGACACCGGAGGTAAGGATGACGATGCTCTCGCGGCGCGCCAACGCTTCGCGGATCGCTTCGAGGAAGAGCGTCATCTGCCGGTTGTAATGCTCGCTCGGGCGCGTTTCGAGCACGATCGAAGCGTCGATTTTCGGCAGCCATGCCGGCGGCTCGCCCTCGATCGCGCCGGGCAGCACCAGGCTCTGCAGGCGTTCGGAGGCGGCGTGCAGCGCGTCGAGGCGCGGGTGCGGCGCTTCGATCTCGGCGAGCAACGCATCGTCGACGAATTCATCGCGCACATCGAGTTCTTCGGCCGCTGCATCGGCGAGCAGCGTGCTGCGCGCGCGGACGCGTTCGTCGTCGAGCGCGCTGTCGATCGCCGCGAGCGTCGCCGGTTCGACGAGCGTTACCAGCGCGTCTTCGGGGAGATACTCGAAGAGCGTCTCGGGGCGGTCGTAGGCGAAAGGAATCCACGCATCGGGGAGCTCTTCTCCGCGTTCGAGAAACGCGCGCACCGCTCGCTCGCGCGGGCCGTCGCCACCGATCCGTTCGGCGACGCTGCTACGGTAGATCTCGTCGCGCGGAATCTCGCCCCACGGCAGAAGGTCGAGCGTTTCAAGCGGTGCGACGCTGCGCTGGCTCTCGATTTCGAAGCTGCGGATGCTCTCAATCGTATCGCCGAAAAACTCGATGCGCGTTGGGCTCTCCGCCGTCGCCGCATAGAGATCGAGAATGCCGCCGCGCACCGCGTACTGCCCGACCGCACCGACGATATCGGTGCGTTCGTATCCGAGGCGATGCAAACGCCGGATCGTCGCCTCCCACCCCGGTTCCGCACCGACGCGCAATTCGCCGCGCAATTCGCGCAGGACGGCGCGCGGCATCACGTACGAGCGAACGCCGGCGACCGAGGTAAGGACGAGCAACGGCTCCCCGGCATCGAGCGCGGCGAGCAGCGTTATGCGCGCGCTGCGTTCCGCCGGCGATTCGATGCTGCCGAACGCCGCTTCGCGACCGCGATGCAAGAAGAGATCGGCTGCGCGCGCCTCACCGAGATAGCAGAGCAGATCGGCGTAGGCGCGTTCGGCGGCATCGGGGGTGGGCAGCAGCACCAACGTCGGGCGCCGACGCGCGCGATAGAGCGCGGCAAGCAAGGCGGGGCGCGCTGCGGGGATGGTTTCGTGCACCGCCACCGCGCCGATTCCACGCTCGAACGCGGCGAGCACGGGCACGAGCGGCCCATGCTCCCCCGCGAGGCGGTCGAGCAGGGCGTCGAGCGCCGGGCGGGCGGGGCGGGGGAGCGTAACGGTCATGAGCGCGCTCGATTATAGCAGAGCCTGGAAGCCCGCGGGAAAAGCGCGCTTGCATTGTCATGCCGAGTAGGCGCTGCAAGCGCCGTATCGAGGCACGCGCGGTGTCATGCCGAGTAGGCGCTGAAAGCGCCGTATCGAGGCACGGGAAGCGATCCCTCGATACGCCGCTTCGCGGCTACTCGGGATGACAGAGCGTGCGATCCCTCGATACGCCGCTTCGCGGCTACTCGGGATGACAAAGTAGCGCTACGTACGTTGCATTGTCATGCCGAGTAGGCGCTGAAAGCGCCGTATCGAGGCACGGGAAGCGATCCCTCGATACGCCGCTTCGCGGCTACTCGGGATGACAGAGTCGCGCTACGTACGTTGCATTGTCATGCCGAGTAGGGCGCCTTAGCGCCCGTATCGAGGCACGGGAAGCGATCCCTCGATACGCCGCTTCGCGGCTACTCGGGATGACAGAGCGTGCGATCCCTCGATACGCCGCTTCGCGGCTACTCGGGATGACAGAGCGTGCGATCCCTCGATACGCCCCTGCGGGGGCTACTCGGGATGACAAAGTAGCGCTACTCGGGATGACCGAGTAGCGCCGGGCTAGAGCTGGAGCTCCCGAACGGTATTGGTTCCCGAATTGGTGATGTAGAGCGCGTTGTTTGTTGGATCGTAGGTGAGAAAATCCGGATAATAATACAGCGCGTTCGTCCCGACGCCGTCGGTATTGTTGCCCCGCCCGGCCTGGCCCGCCACGACCGTCGCGGTCGCGCTATTCGCCGTGCCGTTCCCGGGTGTCATTTGCCAGATCACCCAATTTGTATAGTCGGTGATATAAAAGTTACCGCTTGCGGAATCGTACGCAATTCCGGAGGCCTCTCCGAATTTCACGCTCGTGCCGGTTCCCTGAGCAAACCCACACGTGCTTCCGGCGAGCGTCGTGACGGTGCCGCTATTCGCCGTTCCATTTCCGGGGGTTACTTGACGAATCGCACAGTTGCCGTTATCGGTAACATAGAGGTCTCCATTCACCGGATCGTAGGCGATACTCGCCGGATGGTTGAAGCGCGCGGCGGTGCCGGTCCCATCCGTGAACCCGCAGGTCGTGCTTCCGGCAATCGTCACGACCGTCGCACTCCCTGCCGTCCCATTTCCTGGAACGATCTCGCGAACCGTACAATTCCCATCGTCGGTAACGTAGAGATCTCCATTCGCAGGATCGTACGCCACGCCGGCCGGGTGAGAAAACATCGCCGCCGTTCCGGTGCCGTCAGCGAATCCACAGCCCGCTCCGCCCGCGACGGTCACCACGGCGCCGCTTCCCGCCGTCCCGCTTCCTGGAGCGAGCTGACGAATCGCGCAGTTCGACAGATCCGTGATGTAAATGTACCCGGTGGCGGAATCGTAGGCATCGCCGATCGGAGCGTTAAAGTGCGCGGCAGTCCCGGTGCCGTCGGCGAAGCCGCAGGTCGGTGAGCCGGCGAGGGTCACGACGGTGCCGCTATTCGCGGTGCCATTTCCCGGGGTCACCGAGCGAACCGCGCAATTCGTGGTGTCGGTAACGTAGAGATCGCCGGTCGCTGAATCGTACGCGATCCCTGCGACACCATTAAAGTGAGCAGCGGTGCCGGTACCATCGGTAAAGCCGGGATTGAAAGACTGACCGGCGATCGTCGTCGTGACCGCTTCGAAGGTGAGCGGCACCGTTGCCGAGAGCGGCGTGCCCGCAGACGCGATTGCCGGCGTCGCCGTCACGGAGAAGGTCCCCGAACCGGGGGCGAGCGCGCTCACGGTAAATTCGTTGGGATTCGCGGCGTTCGGAACAACGGTGGCTCCCAAACCCGTGCTCGCACCCGTTATCGAGGCGGCAATTGTCGGCGCACCGGGCCCGATGATAATATTCCCGTCCGCATCGAGGGGAACGACGGAAAACGAAGCCGAGAGCACACCAGCGAGTTGCAGCCCCGTTCCGACGCTGCCGGTTATGCCGGTGCTGCTGCCCACAGCAAGCACCTGCAGCGAAGCGGGCACCCCCGCGAGCGTAACGTCGATGGAGTTCGTTTGATTCGCGACGATCGTTTGCGTCACCGCATTGGTGGAGAGCACGTTCCCCGTTCCACCGAGTCCATCGTAGGTGGTGAACGTAAACGTGTGCGATCCGGCCGATGCGGCGATTGGGACGGTGCACGTGAGCGCGCTCAAAGGGCCGCCGACGCTGCAGTTCGGCGAGCCCGGCGTAAGGTTCTGCGCGGTCGGCGTGCCGCCGTCGACCTGCACCGTTAACGATTGCGTCGAGGGCGAAACGTATGCGGGCGTCCGCGATCCGGCCGAGGTGCCGATTCGCGCCGGAATGGTGATCACGAGGTGCGCATCCACCATTGGAAGCGTACCCCCCGCACCGGGCAGAGCGGCGTTGCCGACGCCGCCGGCGCTACCGCCGCAGCCGACGAGGGCGAACGAAAGAGCGACGCTCGCGGCAAAAATCAAACGTTTCATAGCTGCACCTGTCGAATCGTGTAGGCATAATCGCCGACGTAGAGCGAGTTGTTCGTTGGGTCGTAGGCAGGAAAATACGGGTAATTAAAGCGAGCGAGGTTGCCGAACCCGTCGGCGAACGAACACTGCGTGCTATTGCCGCCAGCGATCGTCGTCACCACACCGCTGTTCGCGGTGCCGTTACCCGGCGTTACTTGCCGTAGGTTGCAATTGTCGTCGTCGGAGACGTAGAGATCGCCGTTGGTGGAGTCGTAGCCGATGCCATTGAGATAGGTCGCAAACTGCGCCGCCGTTCCCGTCCCATCGACGTAGCCGCACGTATTGTTGTTGCCGGCGATCGTCGTGACGACCCCGCTGTTCGCGGTGCCGTTCCCGATCGTCACCTGCCGGACCGAACAGTAATCAGTCACGTAGAGGTCGCCGTTCGCCGAATCGACGGCAACGCCCTCAACGTTATTGAACGTCGCGCTCGTTCCGGTACCGTCGCTAGACGTGCAGCTCGACGGATTGCCGGCGATCGTGATAACGACGCCGCTATTTAACGTACCATTGCCCGGATCGATCTGCCGAACCGTGCAGCCGCTCTCGTCGGTAACGTACAAATCGTGGTTCGCGGCATCGTAGGCGATGCCGTAGGCATAATCGAACTGCGCTCCGGTGCCCGTTCCGTCGACCTCGCCGCAGGTGGTGTAGTTACCGGCGATCGTGGTGACGACCCCACTGTTCGCGGTGCCGTTCCCCGGGGTTACCTGCCGAATGCTGCATTGGTCGGGAAAGTAGAGATTCCCGTTCGCCGCATCGTAGGCGATACCACCGGGATAATATAATTTCGCTCCGGTGCCGGTTCCATCGACGTCGCCGCAGGTGGCGCTCCCGGCGATCGTCGTGACGGTGGCGCTATTCGCCGTTCCATTCCCCGGCGTCATTTCCCGAATCGTGCAATTGTCGACCACGTAGATGTTGCCGTTCGCAGAGTTGTAGGCAACACCATAAGGCCCGCCAAATTCCGCACTCGTCCCGGTACCGTCGACGAGCCCCGAGACCCCGGCTTTGCCGGCGACCGTTGTCACCAGTGCCGCGGCTGTAAGGGGAATATTCGCAGTAAGCGCGCTTCCGGCGAGCGATGCCGACGGTGTCGCGGAGAGCGCGAGCGTCGCGGAACCCGCGCCGGTTGAAGCCACGGTGAAGAGGTTCGGATTGCCGCCGCCCGCCGGCGCGATTGCGATGCCCGAGCCTGCGGTAACGCCGGTCAACGAAGCGGCGATCGTCGGTGCGCCGGGGCCGACGATATAGTTGCCGTCAGCGTCGAGCGCAACGATGAGCATCTTTGAGGTTGACGCCATCAAGAACTGATAGCCCGTGGTCGCACTACCGACGATCGAGCTCGGTGACATTGCCGTCGCCGAGGCCACCTGGAACGAGGTTGGTACGCCGGCGAGAACGACGGGAATCGCCGGGTTCTGCCCGGCAACGAAGGTCACCGAGATGCTGTTCGCCGAGAGCTTGTTCCCGGCGGCATTCGGTTGGTCGTAGGTGATGAAGGTGAGCGTGTGGCTACCCGCCGCAGCGCTGACCGGGACGGTGCAGTTGAGCGGATAGGCCGCGCCGGCGCTCGAGCAGTTCGGAGAGCTCGACGAGAGGTTCTGCACGGTCGGGGTGCCGCCATCGACCGCAACCGAGATCGATTGCGTCGCCGGAGAGACATAAGCCGGGGTGCGCCCCGTGCTCGCGCTCGGCTTCGGGATCGAGATCACTACGTGCGCGTTCGCCGCGGCTCCGGTCGTGGGGAGCCCGGGACTTCCGGGCAGCACGGCTGCCGGCCCGGCACCGCCGGCGCCACCGCCGCCGCAACCGGCGAGCCCCGCCGTTAGCAGCGCGGCAAATAGAAAACTCAGGCGACTCCCGTAACGCATCGAGCGACCTCCTTGATCCAACAGAACCACGCGGCCGAACGACAAAAAACAACTGTAGCGGTAGGTAGGGCCAGCGTTCGGCCTAGTTATCACTCAAAAGGAAAAGCTCCTCCCCTCATTTGTGAGTTCGGAGAACCATGAGCCCCAGAGGCGAAACTTTTCCCGTTCCGGCGAGTTATATATATTGGCACTCAACTGCCATGACTGCTAAACAAGGAGAATGATCAACCATGAGTGAGCTCACCACGATCGAACGCCCCGCCATCCGCCCCGGGCTCCGGAGCGCCCTCGACCTGCTCAACTGGGACCCGTTCCGTGGCCTCGTCGGCAACCTTCCCCAAGGCCCGTCCTTTGAGGTCGAGCGCAACGATGAAGGCTACCAGCTCGAGCTCCCCGTCCCGGGCTTCAGCCCCGAGCAGATCGAAGCGACCGTCAACGACGGCATCCTCAACGTCGTCGGAAAGAACGAGCGCCGGAACTTCACCCGGACGATCTCGCTACCCGACGAGATCGATAGCGAGCGCATCGACGCCCGCGTCGAGCACGGCATGCTGACGCTGAAGCTTCCGCTTCATCCCAAGGCACAGCCGAAGAAGATCGCCGTCCGCGGCTAACCCCGAGCGTTCGAACGATCGTGCGGAGGAGCGACCCATTCGCCCCTCCGCTTTTCTTTTTCAACGCTAGCGGCGAACGCTACGGGGGAGCGCGCTGCAAGCGAGGCCAAGGTAGCGCGCTGTGATGGAGCGCTCGCACCTCCCCGACGATCTCGCAACGCTCGAATCGCAGAGCATCTACATTCTGCGCGAAGCGTTTGCGCGCATCGATCGCCCGGCGATGCTGTGGTCGATCGGGAAAGACAGCACGGCGCTGCTCTGGATGGTCCGCAAAGCCTTTCTCGGCGAGGTGCCCTTTCCGTTGGTGCTGCTCGATACCGGCATGGAATTTCCGGAGGTCTACGCATTCCGCGATCGGCTCGTGCGCGAGTGGTCGCTCCCGATCCTCAACGAAGCGTGCCCGCCCGAAAGCGCCGTCGACCAGAGCTTGCCGCCGGCGGCGCGCCACGCCGCGCGCAAGACTGCGGGGTTGCGCGCGCTCCTCGAACGCGAACGCTACCGCGCGATCGTTCTCGGCATACGGCGCGACGAACAGGCGATCCGCGCGAAAGAACGGGTCTTTAGCCCGCGGAACGCCGACGGGTCGTGGGATCCGCAGCGCCAACCGCCCGAACTCTGGGATTATTATTGCACCGAGGTTCCCGACGGCGCGCACGTGCACGTGCGCGTGCACCCGCTCCTGCATTGGACCGAGCGCGATATCTGGCGCTACACGCAAGCCGAGGGGATTCCGTTCGTCTCGCTCTATCTGGCGCGCAACGGGCAGCGCTATCGCTCGCTCGGCGAGAGCAACATTACGTTTCCGATTCCCAGCGAGGCCGACACGATCGAAAAGATCGTCGCCGAATTGGCGACGACGCGCGAACCAGAACGCGCGGGGCGCGCGATGGACGGCGAGAGCGAAGACGCATTCGAACGCTTGCGCGCCGGGGGGTACATGTGAGCGCGCTGCGCGTCGTGATGTTCGGCGACGTCGACGCCGGGAAATCGACGATCCTCGGGCGCCTGATGGTGGATTGCGGCTACGTTCCCCGACAGAAGCTCGACGAGATGGAACGGTCGAGCGAACGGCGCGGCGTTCCGATGGAGTACTCGTTTCTGCTCGACGCGTTTCAAATCGAGCGCGACCAGGCGATCACGCTCGACAGTTCGCGCATTTGGTTGAGGACGGCGAAGCGCGAGATCGTTTTCGTCGACGCGCCCGGGCACCGCGAATTAATCCGCAATTTAGTGAGCGGAGCCTCGGAAGTCGATGCGGCGATCTTGGTCATCTCCGCCGAAGAGGGCATTACCGCACAGACGCGTCGACAAGCGCTCTTTTTGCAGTGGTTCGGCTTCACGTCGGTGATCGTCGCGATCAATAAGCTCGATCTCACCGCCGCGCCGCAAGCGCGTTACGAAGAGCGCGCCGCAGAGGCCGACGCGTTTCTGCGCGGGCTCGGAATCGCACCGCTCGCAATTCTCCCGGTCGCCGCTCGCGAAGGCGCGAACCTCGCCGCGCCCGGAGCAAGGACCGCGTGGTGGCGCGGCAAGACGCTGCTCGCCGAGATCGAAGCGATCGAAACGCATCGCGACGATGCGAACGCGCCGCTGCGCATGGTCGTCCAGGATGTCTATCGGCGCGGCGCGACGCGTTGGATCGTCGGGCGCATCGATTGCGGAACGATCGCTCGCGGCGACGCACTGACGTTCTGGCCGCTACGTACCACCGCGCGCGTCGCGCGCATCGTGCGCTGGCCCGACGACGTGGAGCGCGCATCGGCGGGCGCCGCCGTCGCGCTCGAACTCGACGAGCGCATTTTCGTCGACCGCGGCGCAATTGCAACGCACGAAGACTCCGGCCCGACGACCGGGCACGCCATCTCCGCCGCTCTGCTCTGGCTCGGCGAACGCCCCGCGCGCGCGGGAGCGAATCTCCGCATGCGTTTGGGGACGCGCGAGATCGCGGTAACGATCGCCCGCATCGACGAAACCTTCGAACCCGAAGATGGGCGCGGACGCGCGGCGGAGGAGGCGCGCGCGGGCGACATCGCCGCCGTGACGCTGGTCGCGCGCGAAACGATCGCCGCCGATCCGGCATCGCCCGCATCGAGCATCTCGCGCTTTATTCTGCTCGACGAAGGGCGCGTCGTCGCCGGCGGAAAGGTGCGCGCGGTTGCGGCCGCCGCGCGCGGCGAGGGCGCGACCAATATCGTCGCCGCTCGTTCCTCCGTCGGCCGCGACGAACGCGGCGCGCGCAACGGGCACCGCGGCTACGTGTTCTGGCTCACCGGTCTCCCGAGCTCCGGGAAATCGACGATCGCCATGCGCGTCGAACGCATGCTCTTCGAGCGCGGACGCCACGTTTACGTTCTCGACGGCGATACGTTGCGCACGACGTTGAACGTCGATCTCGGCTTCACCGAAGAGGATCGCCGCGAAAACGTGCGGCGCACCGCCGCGATCGCCGGCATCTTCGCCGACGCGGGGATCGTCGTCTTGACGGCACTCATTTCGCCGTATGCCGCGGATCGCGAACAAGCGCGCGCTGCGTGCGCCGCGGGCTTCGCCGAAATTTACGTGCGCTGCGATCTCGAGACCGCCGAAAAGCGCGACGTAAAAGGGCATTACCGCCGGGCGCGCGCCGGCGAACTCGAACGCTTCACGGGCGTCTCGGCACCCTACGAAGCGCCCCAGCGCCCCGATCTCGTGCTCGACACCACCCACGAGAGCGTCGAGGCCTCGGCGGCAGCGTTCGTCGAGTTCATCGAACGCACGATCCGCCACGCGGAGTAGCCGCCTTGTCACCCCGAGTAGCTGCTCTCTGTCACCCCGAGTAGCTGCTCTCTGTCACCCCGAGGAGGTTGCGCAGCAACCATATCGAGGGGCGCTTTCGTCACCCCGAGTAGGTTGCGCAGCAACCGTATCGAGGGGCGCGCTCTCTGTCACCCCGAGTAGGTTGCGCAGAAACCGTATCGAGGGGCGCTTTCGTCACCCCGAGTAGGTTGCGCAGCAACCGTATCGAGGGGCGCTTTCGTCACCCCGAGTAGGTTGCGCAGCAACCGTATCGAGGGGTGACATGCTTCGCAGCCGTCCGTAATTGCTACTCGCTCCGACTGCGCCCTTTCCATTTTTTTCGCCCGAGTATTTTTATCGCGCCCCAATCTCCCGACGCAAGCGCCATTTTTTTATCGTGCGACCATCGTTTCAATTTTTTCTCACATTCGATGGCTTCGACGACATCGTAGTAGGTTGAGGTCCATAGCACGGTAATGGGACGTCGAGTAAAGGTATAACAATGTGGATCGAGCCCCGCCGAATGCTCGGCAATACGTCGCTCGATGTTTCCCGTAACACCGGTATAGATCGTTCCGTCGGCGCACGCAAGCATATAGACATGGTAGTTTTTCATCGCACGGTGCCTCTGTTCGCCCACGCGGTGCTGTCAAGTGGACTCGTCGGCGTGCCCCTCGATACGCTGCCTTCGGCAGCTACTCGGGGTGACAAACATTGCCCCTCGATACGCTGCCTTCGGCAGCTACTCGGGATGGCAAACATTGCCCCTCGATACGCT
>JAJXXM010000353.1 GCA_021781095.1 bacterium | reverse complement strand
AGCGGCTCGCCGATATTTTCCGCAGCGTCGACGGCTTTCTCGTCGTCTCGGGCGAGTATAACCACGGTATTCCGCCGGCGCTCAAAAACATGTTCGATCATTTTATAAACGAATTTTTTTGGCGACCCGCGGGGCTTGTCACCTATTCAAACGGTCGCTTCGGCGGCGTGCGGGCGGCAATGCAACTGCGCGCGACGCTTCCGGAGCAGGGCATGATCACGATTCCTTCGCTGCTCCCATTCGGCAACGTTGCCGAAACCTTCGACGAAAACGGGGTGCCGCATGCCGAGTACGTTCGCTCCTCCACGAAGACGTTTCTCGATGAATTCACCTGGTACGTCGAGGCGCTGCGCGCCCGTCGCGTCGGCGGCGTTCCGTATGAATAGCGGGCGCCGATGAATTCGCCACGGCGCGTCGCGCTCGTCACCGGAGCGAGCAGCGGGCTCGGCGCAGCCTGCGCGCTTGCACTCGCGCGCGAGGGGCACATCGTCGCACTCGCCGCGCGTCGTCGCGATGCGCTCGAAGCGATCGCCGCGCAAGCGCGCGCCGGCGGTGCCTTCGAGGCGCGCGCCTTTCCCTGCGATTTGAACGACGACGGCGAACGCGATCGATTGATCGACGACGTCGGTTCGACTTTCGGCAGCATCGATATTCTCGTCGCCAACGGCGGTGGGCCGAAACCGGGAAACTTTGAAAAATTGACGCTCGATGACTGGGATCTCGCCTATCGCACGGTCCTGCGCTCGATGCTCGCGCTCACCTATAGCGTCCTTCCGCTCATGCGCGAACGTCGTTGGGGGCGTATCGTCGCGCTGACGTCGACGAGCGTGAAACAACCGATCGGCAATCTCGCGCTCTCGAATGCGTTGCGCACCGCGCTCGTCTCGGCGCTTAAGACCGCAAGCAACGACGTCGCCGCAGCGGGAATCACCATCAATAGTATCGCGACCGGACGCTTTCTTACCGATCGGCTGCGCGCGCTCTACGGAAGCGATGAAGCGCTGGAATCGGCCGCCCGCAATGAAGTGCCGATGCAACGCGTCGGTTCGCCCGATGAACTCGCCGCGTTCGTCGCCTTTCTATGCAGCGAGCGGGCATCGTATCTAACCGGGCAGACGATCTCGGTTGACGGCGGGCTCACGCGCGCACTGTTCGGCTGATGAACGATGGTTTCGTTTGCGTCGCCGATCGTTCTGCGCTTGCGCGCAATTCGACGATCGTCCGCAACGTCGGACCGTACGAAGTCGCGATCTTCGATGTCGACGGCGAGCTCTTTGCGTTAGAGAATGCTTGCCCGCATCAAGGCGGGCCGCTTGCCGAAGGAAGCGTGGAACGGGGCGTCGTCACGTGTCCGTGGCATGCATGGCGTTTTAACGTGCGGACCGGATGTATGACGTTAGGCGAGTTTGCTAGCGTTCCGCGCTTTGCCGTCATCGCCGACGAGGGGCGAATCTGGCTCGGCGAGGAACCTCTCGAGCAATGAATCAGCAGATACCGGTTTGGGATGCGCGCCTCGGAACCGCCGGCGGCCCGGCATTCGGCGATGCGCTGCAGGCGCTCGCACGCGAGCGCGGAGTTGAAAACGCCGAGCTTGTCGATGCGCTCGGCATAACGCTCGAGGAGCTCGCGGAGCTGTACGCGGGCAAGCGGAGAATCGCTCCGAGCATGCTCGCGAGGCTTGCCCACGCGTTGCGGTTGCGACCGATCGAGTTCATGCAGAAGAGTGCGCTCCTCTCGCTCGACGTCTATGCCTTCGGCCTCGACCCGCTCTTTTTTCTCCCGGAAGGGCAGCTCCGCTACGACGCGCGCATCTACATGCGCGAGATCAATCCGCGCCACGCCGTTCCCGAGGGAGACATGACAAAGCGGAATCCGCTCCTCAACGCACTCGGAGAGGATTCCCTGCTCGATGCGCTCGGCCGCATCGAAATCGAGCTTACCTACCTCCTCCGGGTCGCCTCGCAGGCGACCGGTGGGAGGCTTTAGCCCGGGAAAGCAGAGGTTCGCACCCTCCAGCGCGAACCGCCCCTGCCATGCAAGGTGTTCAAGGTAAACGCATCGCTGCGCTCGCGGGCGATGGATTCGAAGAGATGGATTTAACCGAGCCGCGTCGCGCGCTCGAAGAGGCCGGCGCGATCGTGACGATCGTCGGCATCGACGAGCGGGCGCGCGCCCGCATTCGCGGGAAGCGGGGGCTCGACGACGGCATCCTGGTGAAAGCCGAGGAGTTGGTCGCCGATTGCACCGCGGAGGATTTCGACGCGCTGCTCGTCCCCGGTGGGCTCTCGCCCGACCGCATTCGTGCCGACGCGGAGGTCCAACGCTTCGTGCGCGAGTTCGATGCGGCGAAAAAACCGATCTTCTCGATCGGGCACGGCGCGCAGGTGCTGATCTCGGCGCAGTTACTGCGCGGGCGTCAGTTGACCGGCGCGCACGCAATCGCCGACGATATTCGTAATGCCGGCGGCCTCTATCGCGATCAACCGACGGCGCAAGACAGCAATATCATCAGCACGCGTGGGGGAGAGGATCTTCCGCAATTCAACCGCGCGATGATGGAAAAACTCGCACTCTCCTCCGCCGCGGTCTAACCTTCGCAAGAGTACGCGCCGCAATGGGTGGGGACGCTCGAATTCGGGTTCTCGCTCTTCGCGGCGACGACGGTGTTGCAAGCGGGCTTCGTATCGCCGGGTCTTCGGGCCCGGCGATACTCTTCGTTCATGGCGTCGGTTCGACGGCGGCGGTTTGGGACCGACAAGTACTCGCATTCGCGCCGCGAGCGCGCTGCGGTGCGCTCGAATTACGCGGTAACGGAGCCGTTCCCGAACCTCCGCCGGCGGCGATCACGCGCGCCGGCTACGCGCTCGATGCAATCGCCGCGCTCGACGCACTCGGCGAAGAGCGGGCCGTTATCGTCGGTTGCA
>JAJXXM010000229.1 GCA_021781095.1 bacterium | reverse complement strand
GCACGCGCCGCGGCTTGCAGATCGCGCGCGCGCAAGCTCGGGTCGCCCGAACCGACCGCCCAGAGCGTACCTATACGATGGGTGCTGCGGTACGGGGCACGCGCCACGAGCAAAGTTGGAAAGCGAAAATTCGGACCGAGAATGCGTAATGCGGTTTCGGCGACGATGATTTTCTGCGCCGAGGCCGGCGCTGCGGTCTCGCTCGATCGATCCGAAAAAAGCGCGTGTCCGCGTTCGTCGAGGACGAGCAAGCTGTATCGGTGGGCTCCCTGCAGCGACGGGGCGAAGAGCTTTGCGATCTTTCCCGCAATTTCGTTGCGCGCGCGCCGTCCCCAGGGTACGTAGCGCTCCGGCGAACGTACGGGGATCGGCGTCGCCCGCGCAACGTCGAGAGGCGCCGCTTTCGGCGTCGCGACCGTTCGATGCCCTCCGAACGCAAGAACGACCAACGCGTACGCTCCAAAGAGCAGCGTCGCGAGGATCGTTATGCGCTTACGGAGTCTCGAGGGCCGCGATTCGCTCGGCGATCTTCTTTTGCTCTTCACGCAACCGGTCGATATCTTCGCGTAAGGTTACCACTTGCGTCGGGACACGGAGCCCTTCGCGTATCGCCATTGCGGCCTCGGCGGCATCGCGGCGCGCGCGTCCGTCGTGCGCGCTGCGCGCCAGGCGATCGAGCGCTCCGAGCGCGCGCGGATCTCCCAAGCCTTCCAGTGCGGAGATCGCGGCGAGTTGCACCAAGAAGGCGTCGTCATCGAGCAGCGCTACCAACGCGTCGACTGCGGCGCCGCGCTTGGGCTCCACCAGTTCCCCGACTCTCCCCAATGCGGCGACTGCGGCGCGCCGTAAGCCTTCGTCGTGCCCCGGAGCGCTCGCGGCGCGAATCGGCGCGAACGCGCGCTCGTCGGCGAGCTCCGCAAGTCCGCGTATCGCACCGGCTTCGATGGTGCCGTTCCAACTGCGCTCCGCGCTGCGGGCGACCAACACGTCGAGCGCGCGGGAATCGCGCGTTTTCCCCAGTGCGAGTGCCGCAGCGGCGCAGACAAAATACGATGCGTCCTCGCGGGCGCGGGCGATCAACGCATCGGCGACCGCCGATTCGCGCCAGTTTCCCAGCCCATCGGCGACCGCGCGCCGAACTTTTGGATGAGCGTGCGAAAGCGCTGCGAGTAGGATATCGCGCGCCCAGGGAGCGCGGCTCGCACCCAACAGTCGCGACATTTCGGCGAGCACGCCCCAGAACGGTTCCCGGGCGTAGGCTTCGGCGAGCGCGCCGCGCGCGGCGAGGCTTTCGTCGCGTACGAGTTCGTCGGCGGCCCGAATACGCGCGATCGGGTCGGGGTCGCTCGCGAGGACGCTCGCCGCCGCGCTCGCTCCCAATGCAAAGCGCACGCGCCCCAGAATCCCCGCTCCCGGATCGATGCGAATCAGCTGCGGTTCGCGTTCGCACGGGATGACGAACCGCTCGTTCTGCCGCTCTACCCGAAGCGTCAAACGCCGCTCGCCGGCGATCGGCTCCGCTCCGGCATCGCGACGAATGCTTTCGGGGCGTTCGTCGCAGAGGCCGACGAGCAGATCGAAGGGGAACGGCGGTCGCTCGTCGTCGACGGTTTGCTCTTGATCGACTTCCACGGTTAGGGCCGAGCGTTTCGCATCCCAGCGTGCGGCGATCTTCAGCTCCGGATGCCCGGCCTTCATGACCCATCGATCGAAAAAGCCGCGCATATTCCGTCCGGTGCTCTCTTCGATGGCACGTACGAGATCGATCGTCTCGACGTTGCGCTGAGCGTTCTGCGCGACGTAATGCCGAATCGAGCGCCAAAACCGCGCATCTCCAAGGTCGCGGCGGAGCATGTGGAGGACGGCGGCGCCCTTTTCGTAGAGATGGCGATCGAAAAGCTCGATCGGATCGCGAAAGCGATTGCAGACGATCGGACGGCGATACCGGGTTGCATCCTCCTCAAAATAATGCGACAGGCATCCGAGGTGGTGGTACAGATATTCGTCGTATCCGAGATCTCGTTCGAACCACACTCCTTCGAAGAACGTCGCGAAGCCTTCGTTCAGCCAGGCGTGCGCCCAATCGCGGCAGGTCAACAAATCGCCGAACCATTGATGCGCGAGTTCGTGCGCGGCGAGGTAATCCGCCGAATAGTCGATTGCGGCGCGCTCGTCGTGGAGAACGCGATCGGTTTGCGTCGTAGCCGACGTATTCTCCATGCCGCCGAAAATAAAATCGCTCACCGCGATTTGCGAGTAGCGCGCGTAGGGATACGGCGTCCCGATGCGTTCCTCGAAGAGGTCGATCATCGCCGGGGTTTTGCCGAACGCTCGCCGCGCGTCGTCGGTGCGCCCCGGCAATGCGTATAACGATACCGGCACTTTTCGTTCGCCGGCGACGCCGAGGTCGATCTCCTCGAACGGTCCCGCAACCATGGTCATCAGGTAGGTACTATGCGGAATTTCCTGACGGTAGCGGAAAAGGCTCTTGTCACCGTCGTCGCGTCGTTCCACCAAGGCGCCGTTTGCAAGTGCGAAGAGGCCACGATCGACGACGATCGTCGTCTCCGTGGGCTGTTTGGAGTGCGGATAATCGAGGCAGGGAAACCAGTAGCGTGCGTTTTCGTCCTGACTTTGCGTCCAGCAATGAGCGACTTTTTGCGGATAGCTCGCGCTCGGGGCAATAAAAAAAAGCCCGGCTCGTGGGTTCGACACACGATAGACGACGCTCACTTCGCAGCGTTCGCCGACACCCAACGTCGGTTCGAATGCGATCTCCAGGCGCCCGTCGCGTGCTCGAAAGCTTTGCGGTTGACCGTCGCGCGTTACCGAGGAAACGGCGAGATCGACGGCATCGAAGGCGAGCCGCTCGACGGGTTCGTCGAGCGCGCGAAGGCGCGTCGTGCAGACGCCGTCGAGCACGCGCTCCGCCAACCGCGGCTCGAGCGTGAGGACGATCTCCTCGACCTCGACGGTTTTATCGGGACCATATCGATCGCGCGCGCCCGGCAGGGCAAAGGCACGGTGAGCGTCCTCTATGCGCTGTGCGAATTTCATCGGTGAGGCTTTCGCTCGTAGGGGCCCTGGAGCCCCCCGGTCACCGGGAGAACGGCGCCGGTGATGAAATCGCGCTCCGGCGCGACGAAGAACCGCACCGCATCGAGCACGTCCTCAAACGAACCGGCGCGCCCGATCGGGTTCTCGGCCGGCGTGCGGAGCGCGTCGGCGCGAGCGAGCGCTTTATTGCGAATATCCCCCGGCTCGATGGCGTTGACGGTAATCCCGGTGCCCGCGACCTCGGCGGCGAGCGTGCGCAGCAGCGACACGAGCGCACTCTTCGCAGCTGCATGCATGCCGAGCCCGGGAGCGGCGCCGGCGAGAGCGGAGCCGTTCATCCCGAAGGCGACGATCCGGCCGAAGCCCGTCGCACGCATTCCGGGCAGGACGGCCCTCGCCGCGAGCCACGCACTCCGCACGTTACCATCGAACATCGCACGGTACTCATCCTCGCCGGCGCTCTCCAATCGCGCGAATCGCAACGGACCGACGGCGTGCACGAGCGTGTCGAACGGTCCGTGCTCGCGCACGCACTCCGCGAGCGTTCGTTCGATCTGCGCGCTCTCGGCAAGAAAGTCGAGGCGCGTCGCGCCCGCACGCGCTCCCGCGTCGCGAATACGAGCGAGCGTTTGATCGGGGGAGCTTTCACGCCAGGTAATCGCAACGCGTTCGAATCCATCCTCGGCGAGCCCGGCAGCAATACCGGCGGCGAGCCCCGAGGCCGCTCCCGTGACGAGAACCGAACGGCCGTTAATGCGTCGCACCCACCGGCGAGAGTTCGGCGCGCACGGCACGTCGATCCGCCCGTCGTTCGAGCGCGCCCATCCACGTGTTATAGATCATCGGCACCAAGAAGAGCGTCAGCACGAGCGACGAGAGCAAGCCGCCGATGATCACGGTTCCCATCGCTTGACGCCACTCCGCGCCTTCGGCGAAGCCCAACGCCAACGGCAACATGCCGAAAATCATCGCTGCGGTCGTCATGAGGATCGGGCGAAAACGCGTCGCGGCTGCTTCGAGCACGGCCTCGCGGACGCGCATGCCGCGCTTGCAGAGCGTATTGGAATAGTCGACCAACAGAATACCGTTCTTCGCCACCAGGCCGAAGAGCATCACGATTCCCAGCATCGAGATGATATTGAGCGATTGACCGAGTTCGCCGGGAAGGTGCCCCATGAACGCAAGCAGCATCAGCGCGCCGACGATTGCGACGGGGACCGAAAACATGACGATGAGCGGTTCGAGAAGATTCCCGTAGAGAATCACCATCAACAGGTAGACGAGCCCGAACGACGTCAGGAGAGCGATGCCCATGTTGACGAGCGTTTCGGAGAGAAACTGCGTGTCCCCCTGTGCTTTGAGATGCACGCCGGCAGGCAAGAAGCCCGGCTCCCGTAATTTTTTCTCCAGCGGGGCGACCACCGCTCCCAACGCGTAACCGGGCAAAACGTCACCCAGGACGTTGACGACGCGTTGGCGATCGTAGCGCTCGATTTTCGTCGGTGCTTTCTCCCAGCGGAAACGGGCGACGTCGCCGAGGGGAACGAGCGTTCCGTCGGAGGCGCGCACCTTCACGTTTTCGAGTTGCGCGAGCGTATGGCGATCGGCTTTGGGAAATTGCACGTACACGTCGATCAGCCCGTTGGGCGTGCGAACGCGCGTCGCAACCGCACCGGCAATCGCTATGCGCGCCGCCTCGGCCGCCGCCGCCGGAGAGACTCCGAGGAGAATCGCCTTCCCTCGCTCGATCGCCACGCGTAGTTCGGGCGCCGCCACCTCCGCGGAGGTCTGCACGTTCACCGATCCCTTCGTCTCGCGCAGGACGTTTGCGACTTTCTCCGCCGCGGCGTCGATCTCGTTGTCTGGGCCCTGCACCGCATAGAAAATCGGTTGACCGCTTCCGCCGCCCGTATCGCCGGCGACTTGAAAATCCCCGCCCGGTGCGAGCGCGGCAAACGGGCGAATTTTTGCAATGGTTGCGTTGGTATCGCCTCGATCGGCGGCATGCATGTTCGCGTCGAGTTGCGCGTAGTTTCCTCCGGTCAGCGAGCCCCATCCCGAGGGCATGCGACCGACCGTCGAACTCACCGATTTGACGCCCGGGAGTTTCATGATAGCTCTTTCAATTGCATCGACGCCCTTCGCCGTCACGCCGATCGGCGTGCCCGGCGTATACGCGAGCGTCATACGAATGTGCCCGGTCTGCTCTGCGGGTACGAAATCGAAATTAATCCCGCCGAGTGCGACCATCAGCACGGCGAGTACCGGCGGAATGACCAGCGTCGCAATTGCGGTCGGGCGGTGCGATCCCAGCGACGCAATGCCGCGCATCCACGGCCGTAGCGAGCCGCGCCGGCGAAGGATCGCGGCATAGCCGTAGACGGCCAACGTGCCGAGGAGGACGACCGCATCGATACCGATCGCATTCTTACCGCTGCCGACCAACGAGAGCGCGTTTACCAACAACACCGCGCAAACGAAAGCGACGAAACTGCCGTGCCGTAACGCCGCCGGGAGGAGCCGCGTGCGATAGAGATCGAGGACGGTCGTATAGCGGTGGACGAACAGATTGAGCAGCAAGAGTGCGAGCGCGAAGACGCCGAAGACGTTGAGAATCGTCGCGCGGAAGATCGCCCCTAACGCAAAGAGCACGACGGCGGCGAGGAACACCGAAAGGTGCGCACGCCGCGTGTCGAGCGCCGCGAGCCAACGCGGCGGCTCCTTTTCAATCTTCTTCACGCTCCAGAAGGCCGCGAGCATCGGCGTCAGCGTGAAGGAAACGAGCAGCGAAAAGAGCGTGGCGATAACCACCACCGCCGCGTATTCTTTGAGGTACGCGCCGACGATCCCGGGCAAAAATGCGATCGGGAGAAAAACCACGACGTCGACCATCGTAATGGCGATCGCCGCGCCGCCGATCTCCGTACGTCCGTCGACGGCGGCCGCATGCGAATCCTTCCCCATCTCGCGATGTCGGGTGATGTTTTCCAACACGACGATGGAATCGTCGACCAAGATGCCGATGATCAGGGCCAACCCCATCATCGACATACTATCGATATGGAACCCGAAGGCGTTCATGAGCACGAACGTCGAGAGGATCGAGGTCGGAATCGAAATCATGACGACCGCGGCATTCCTCCATGCATGGAGGAACAGCATCATCACGATCGCGGTGAGCACGACGCCTTCGAAGAGCGACTGCCAGACGCCGACGAGCGACTTCTGGGTAAAATCGGCGGGAGCGTCGATTTCGTGGAAGGTTACCTGCGGAAACTGCTTCTCGATCTCTTGAATGTGCGCGCGTGCGACCTGCGTGGTCGTAATTTCGTCGGCGCCGATCGCTCGCCCCAAACTGACGTAGAGGCGGGGCTGCCCGTTATAGTGCGAGATCGAGCGCATCTCGATGTGCCCGTCGTCGACCGTTGCGACGTCGCCGACGCGAAGATTGCGATTGCCGACGCCGGGAACGACGAGCGGGATATCCGCGATATCGCTCGCGCTCTCGATGCCCGAACGGATCGAGACGGTCGCCTCGCGCGTCGGCTGCTCCAGAAGTCCGCCGGGAAGATTCGCGTTATTGCCCGCTACCGCGTTAAAAACGTCGCCGAGCGTCGCGCCGATCCCATCGAGCGCGGCGGGATTCGGGCGAACGTTGAACTGCCGCGTCGCGAGGCCGTAGACGTCGACGGTCTGGACGTTGGGAATCTCCTGGAGCATCGGCTCGATTTGATTCGTCGTAAGATCGGCGAGCTGCATCGGCGAGAGCGTCGACGAACTCAGCGCGAGGTCGAGCAACGGTTGCGAGGCACCGTTCCGTTGCACCGACGGCGGGTCCATATCCGCGGGCATGTAGACGCGCGCGGTATCGACGCGCCGCTGCACGTCGATAGCGGCGATGTCGAGATTGGTGCCGAGTTTGAAACGAACGAGAACGACCGCGCTCCCTTCCTGGGTGGTCGCGGTGACCTGATCCATGTTCTGCGTTCCGACGAGTTGGTCTTCGATGGGCTTGACGACCAACTTCTCCATCGTCTGCGGCGAGGCGCCCGGATAACCAGCGGCGACGATGACGAGCGGGTAATCGGTTCCCGGGGGATTGGCGCTGCGCCCGATGCGCGAGAACGCAATCGCTCCGGCGATCGCGAGCGCGATGAAGATCGCTGCGGTGACCATCGGCCGGGATATCGCAAATCGGGTCAACCACATACGCCTTTACTCCTTCGATCGCCGGGGCGCCGACGCGCCTCCCAGCATACTACGCCCGAATCGCCCCGCGAGTTTCAGGCCTGGGGAAGCGCGGGCCCGGAGCCCGAGAGCAGCGCGCGTCGTTCGACCAACGCTTTGCGCAGAACCTCAAGATCGGCCGAAAACACATCGAGCGCGCCGTCGAGATCGGCAGCCTCAACCGTCAGCGTATCCGCGCGTTCGTAGAGCGAGGTCGCGGCGGTCGCCAGCCCGACATCGAACGCGAAGAGCCGATGCAGGGTCGGCAGCTCGTCGCGAACGCGCGACCAAATGGGATCGGCGCCCGGCACCTCGAGGGTGAGGACTTCCGATCCCGCGGCGTCGAGCCGCGAGGTGAGATCGTGAAGCGCCTTCGCCCGCCGTAATACATCGGCGGGCGGAAAGGGCTGCTCGCGCGTGGCAGCGGGAAGAAAGCGTTCCCGGTACCGCGCTTCGAGGCTGCGAATGCGTGCGGCGGCATCGGCGAGCAAATTCGAGACGCGTTCGCGCACGAGGAGATCGTTCGCTCGCGCTTGATTACGCGCGTCGTAGACATTGAAACCGAAACCGCTGAGCGCAACTTGCAGGAGCGCGACCGTCGGGTCGTGCGAGGGCTGCGACGGATCGAGCAGCGCTCGCACGACGTCCTCCGACGGAATTGCCGGATTCATTTGCCGGTCGCCGTTCCGGTATCGGCGCTACCGATGGGAAGCACCGGCGTCGCTCCGATCGAGAACGGCTGCCCGATCGCCATGTTCGGCGCGCTCGATACGCCGCGTTCGGCCATCAGGATCGCCGCGTAATATCGCACCGCCTCCATCTCGGAGAGTCCGAAGGCTTTCAGCGAGATCAACGCGCGCATCCGTTCGTCGTTCGGACGCACGAGCACCTTGACGGTATCGAGCGCGATGCCGTAACCGTCGAGAAACTCGCTGAGGTGCGTGCGCACGAGGTCGGTGAGGTCGTGAATCTTTTCGTTCACGCGCTCCAGCGGCGTCACTTGAATGAGTTGGTTGATCGCCTGTTCGACGACGGGGCCCGCGTAATCGTTGATCTGATCGGTGAGCAGCGCGTGGCCGCGGTACGGCATGTGTTGCACGAGCTTGAGCGCACCGTCTTTGGTGGGAACGTGAATGTAGTAATCGACATCGTAGCTCATCTCCGCCATCTCCGCGGAAAGTGCGATTCCCGACGAACGCACGACGAGTTTCGCACGGTTGATATAGATCGCTTCGTATTGCCACGGGCTCTGGCCGCCGAAAAATCCTTGAACGAAGGAGCCGACGAGGGGTTTGTCGCCGGTCGTGATCGGATACTGACCGGTTTCGTAGACGTTGAGAATGGCACCGCGCGATTTCAACACGCAAAAGTGATTGCTCTCGACGGTGAGCAACGAACCGCTCACGATGCTCGACGACGGGTAATGATAGATGAGGACCTCGGGGCCCATCACCTCCTGCCCGTTGTTATCGAGAGTGGAGATAACGCTCATAATCGGCATTCGATCTATTGTCCTTTATCGGTGAGTGGCGGCAATGGTGCGAGAATCTCGCGTGCGCGTAACGCGCCGCGCGGAGGAAGCGGTGCGAGGGGAACGTCGGCTCCCCGCATCGGGGAATCGGGGTGGCGGCGAAGCGGTCGCTCTCGCGTGGGCGAGGGCGCGGCGAGGGGTGCTGCCGGTACGACTGGTGCGTCCTCGGGACTCTCCTGCGATGCCTCAGCCGACGGAGCACATGCGGGCGCAGAGAAGCGTCCCGGCCACCCTCGGCTGCTGCATCGCGTGCCGTAGGAACTGCGGCGACGCTTCATAGCGACGAACAAGAACCACACCAATGCGATGCCGACGAGCGTATCAAGATGCCCCACGATGCGCTTCTACCGCGAATCCAGCGCTTTGTTACGCCTCCGCTCGATCGAGGAGATGGAGAAAGGAGCCGAAGACGTTCCCAGCGCGCATGCCGATCCGCAGTGGGGCTTGCCCCTCCTCGCGCACTTCGAAGAGCGCCGACTCCTCGGGTTCGCTCGTCACGCTCGCGAAATGGAATTCGTGTCCGCGAAGCGGATCGCCGGCGCGTGCGAACGGCATGTCGGCGAGCGGGCGCACCTCGCGATACCCGAGGTGCATGCGTGGCCGTGCGAACGAGGACTGGAGCGGCAGAAAACCCAGCATCGCATGCTCGCGCGCATCGCGATCCGCGAGCGATTCGCCGAGCACCATATACCCGCCGCACTCGCCGTAGATCGCGGCTCCGCGTTCGCGCGCCGCATCCATTCCGGCGCGAAAATTCGTCGCGGCGGCGAGCCTCGCCGCGTGCAGCTCGGGGTAGCCGCCGGGAAGATAGACGGCGTCGGCATCTCCCTCCGGCCCCTCGTCGGCGAGCGGCGAAAAAAACGAGAGCCGCGCTCCCGCACGCTGCCATCCCTCGGTGATATGCGCGTACGAAAATGCAAAGGCGAGATCGTCGGCGATCGCGATATGCGAGCCGAGAGGTGCGAACGCGCTCGGATTCGGGGCCGGCAGATCGGGGAGCGGCGAAGCGAGCGCGAGCAGGGCATCGAGATCGAGCTGCGCCTCGCACGCGGCGGCCGCTGCCTCCAAGAACCCCTCGAGCTCGCGGTGCTCGCGCGCCTGGACCAGCCCGAGGTGGCGCTCCGGAAGGGCGAGGGCGCGCTCTTGGGAGAGCGAGCCGAGGCTACGCAGCCCGATAGCCTCGAGAGCCGGTACGATCGTTGCGGCGTGCCCCGGCGAGCCAACCCGATTGAGGACCGCTCCCAGGACCCGCAGGTTCGGGCGGTACCGGGCGAGCCCGAAGGCGACTGCGGCCGCCGTGCTCGCCTGCGCGGAGACGTCGAGCACGAGCAGGATCGGCAGATCGAGCAATTCGGCGAGCTGCGCGCTCGAACCCGACCCGTCACGCGCTCCGTCGAAGAGCCCCATGACGCCCTCGACGAGGAGAATGTCGCTCTCCGCGGCGACGGCGGCGAGCTCGGCACGCAGCGTGCTTTCACGCATGCCCCAGAGATCGAGGGTCGCAGAACGACGCCCGGCGGCGACGCGGTGAAAGGCGGGGTCGATAAAATCCGGCCCGACCTTCGCGGCGCCGACGCGCAATCCACGGTTACGAAGCGCGCGTAGGAGCCCCAGCGTCACCGTGGTCTTTCCGCAACCCGAGGCGGCGGCGGATACGAGCAATGCGCGGCAGGTCATCGGCGGGAGCTTTAGCGCGGCGCACGAGCCGGCACCTCTCGACGCACGAAAACGCTCCCCGAAGAGAACGGCGCGCGAGGCGATCGAGCGACCTTAGGCCTGGTCGCGCTCCTCGGGCCCGTGCGGAGTTGCGAGCGCGGCGCTCCCCGACAAGACCGGCGCGACCGGATTTCGAGGAACCGGAGCTCCGCTCAACCCATCCTCCTCGCCATCATCGGTTACCCGCGGTGGACGGGCCGAGCCCACGCCGAGTCGCCTCCAGAGCCTCTGGAAGAAGGCTTCAAAATCGTGCTTGCGCATACCCGCAGTATACGCGAAGGACGCGCGTTCCACGCACGACCGCATAATAAAAGAGGCCTCCGAGGCCTCATGGGGTTGGTGCGCAAGACTGGACTCGAACCAGCACGAGATTGCTCCCGCTAGCCCCTCAAGCTAGTGCGTCTACCAATTCCGCCACTTGCGCACGAGGGCTACGCGACTATACGGCCTAGTGCATACCCGGGTCAAGGGCATCGCGCAGACCGTCGCCGATAAAATTGATCGAAAGCACCGTCAGCAGGATGCCGATGCCCGGAAAGACCGCCGCCCACCAGGCGTTCTCGACGTTGACCTGCGCCCCGGTGAGCATGTTGCCCCACGAGGCGGTCGGGGGCTGGATGCCCATGCCGAGGAACGAGAGCGTTGATTCGAGCACGATGACGTTGGCGACGTCGAGGGTCGCCTGCACGATGATCGGCGCGACCGCGTTGGGGAGCAGGTGCCGGAAAATAATTCGCAGGTCGCCGTTGCCGACCGCCCGCGCGGCCTCGGTGAACTCGCGGTTGCGCAGGCTCAAGAACGAAGCGCGCACCAAACGAGCGGGGTTCGGCCACGAGAGAACGCCGATCACCAGCACGATGACGCCGAAACTCAAACTCGCGCGGCTGGAGGTCGCGACGACGATCGCGGTGAGTACCAGCAGCAGCGGCAGAATCGGTATCGAAAGAAAGACATCGGTGATACGCATTAATAGGTAGTCGATCCATCCGCCGTAGTAGCCGGAGATCGCACCGACGATCGAGCCGATTACGATCTCGATAATCACGGCGAAAAGCCCGACCTGAAGCGAAGCGCGCGCACCGAAGAGCAAGCGCGAGAGTTCGTCGCGCCCGACCTCGTCCGTTCCGAGCGGATGCCCGCCGCAGGTCGCCGCATTCTCAAAGCACGGCGGCAACGGCGTTCCCTGCCAATGGACGTTATCGATATGGTTCGGCGGAAAAGGCGCGAAAACAGGCGCGAAAACCGCCGCTAGAACGATGCAACAGAGCACGACGAGCCCCGCCATTGCTAACCGATGGCGCCGAAAACGTTTCCAGAGCGTCACCTTCGTGAACGCGACGTCTTCGTCGTATG